>JAUHYS010000184.1 GCA_030426445.1 bacterium | reverse complement strand
ATAAACTGGAGTCCTTTCATGAGCATTATGGTAAAAAGACTCAAGACGTGACAGTCACAAAAGATGGGACTGTTCAAATTGACTTCGAATATAATGGCACCGAGACCGCTAATTACGAGTACCAAGTCTTCACTGTTGGTGCTAACGAAGCCCATCATCACCATTAATTGCGGATTAAAATTCTAAGCTAATAAGCCCTCTAATCAGATTTAGAGGGCTTTTTTTTTTGGTTGGTATTGTAAAAATCATCCCGGAGGCCAGGCCATAGCACGACCTCCTAAAATATGAATATGTAAATGATAAACGGTTTGTCCTGCCATTTCGTTGGTGTTAATGACTAGTCTAAAGCCATTCTTACTAAGCCCTTCTTGAGCTGCGATATCTTTAGCCCTGAGCAATAAATGGCCCAGTAGATTTTGATCCTCTTGCGCAGCCTCTGCCATAGAAGCAATTTCTTTTTTAGGAATCAGTAAAATATGAGTAGGGGCTTGTGGGTTGACATCACGAAAGGCTAAACAGTGTTCATCTTCGTATACGATGTCAGCAGGTATTTCTCCCTCAATAATTTTTTTAAAAATAGTCATAGTAACTCTTCCTTAGAATTTAAACTTTCTGAATGGCTTCGTATTAGAGCTTTAATTCTACTTATTTTTTTAATTATTTTAAACAAAAAATTGCGTATAAAAAATCCTAGACTGATATAAAAATAAGTTAGTTAATTTCAGTTTACAAAAAAAGCATTTGATGAAAATTATAGATGCAATGGAATTCAGTTTACTTAATACAATGCAACGCGAAGCCGTTCAATCGATTCAAGGGCCTTTACTCATTTTTGCAGGAGCAGGCAGTGGAAAGACGCGAGTTTTGGTTCAGCGTATCGCCTATTTGATTGAAGAAAAAAAAGTTGCTCCTTGGCAGATCTTTGCGGTCACGTTTACTAATAAAGCAGCTCGTGAAATGAAAGAGCGTATCGAAGCCATTATTGGAAGAAGAGCGGATGAGACATGGATTTCTACGTTTCACTCTGCGGGGGTAAGAATTTTACGCCAACATATTGAAAAACTTCATTATGGTAAAAATTTTGTCATTTATGACGATAGCGAACAAATGACTTTATTAAAAGCTTGCTTAAGTGCACTTGAAATCAACGAAAAAATTTTTCACC
This sequence comes from bacterium, assembly GCA_030426445.1. Taxonomy (GTDB): domain Bacteria; phylum UBA10199; class UBA10199; order DSSB01; family DSSB01; genus JACKPJ01. The sequence goes on along the minus strand of JAUHYS010000184.1, from coordinate 3,805 downwards.
CTCGTGCGATTCAATCTAGGATTGCTGCAGCAAAAAATGAATTAATAGAACCTACAGAATATTCAACAGATGATTTTTTTGATGAAAAGGTCGCTAAAGTCTACGAGCTTTATGACCAACGACTCAAAGAAAACAATGCCCTAGATTTTGGTGATTTACTTCGTTTGCCAGTTAAGCTTTTTAGACAGTTTCCAGAAATTCTCAAAATTTATACTCGCCGACTTAAATTCTTAATGGTCGATGAATACCAGGACACCAACCACGCTCAATATCAATTAATTCGTTTATTGACTCAAGAACATGATAATTTATGTGTGGTGGGTGATGACGACCAATCTATTTACCGTTGGCGCGGCGCGGATATTCGCAATATTCTCGAATTTGAAAAGGATTTTCCTCATGCTAAAATCGTAAAATTAGAGCAAAACTATCGCTCAACACAAAATATTCTTCATGCGGCGATGGAGGTCGTCAAACCTATACAGAACCGTCACCCAAAAACTTTGTGGACCGAAAATAACGAGGGAGAAAAGCTGACATTGCTAGAGGCCTTTAATGAAAAGGAAGAAGCCCAATTTGTTGTGCAGGAAATTTTAAAAAAGCGTGATGCCGGGCTCCCGCTTAATGAAATGGCGATTTTTTACCGTACCAATTCTCAGTCGCGTGTTTTTGAGGACGAGTTACGTAAGGCCAATATTCCTTATGTCATCTATGGTGGCATGCGTTTTTATGACCGTATGGAGATCAAGGATATTTTGGCTTATTTATGGGTTCTTATTAATCCCGCAGACAATTTGCATTTAAAACGTATTGTCAATGTTCCAGCACGGGGCATCGGAAAAACTACTATTGAAAAATTAGAAAACTACTCTTTTAGTAAAGGGATCACTTTATTAGAGGCCCTTTCTTTTGCAACCGAGGCCGGTTTAAATGCAGGGGCTGCAAAAAAAGTAAAAACATTTTTAGAGTTGCTTAAAAATTTGGCGGTCTTGCGTAAGACGGAAAAGCTTTCTGATTTTGTAACTTCTCTTATGGAAAGAATTGGCTACTTAGGTCAGTTAAGAGATGAAGCCAGTTTAGAATCTCAGTCAAGAATTGAAAACCTAGAAGAATTCATCAACGTGATTCAAGATTATGAAAACAGTCAAAGTGACCCTAGCTTGGAGGGTTTTCTTGATCAAGTCGCTTTAGTCAATCAAACCGACAACGAGGGTGATGTAAAAAGTTCCTTACCTCTTATGACCTTGCATTTAGCAAAGGGCTTAGAGTTTAAGGTTGTTTTTTTAGTTGGGATGGAAGAAGGCCTTTTGCCGCATTCGCGTTCGACGGATTCACAAGAAGAATTAGATGAAGAAAGGCGTTTAACTTATGTGGGTATGACGCGTTCACAGCAAAAACTTTTTTTGACTTTTGCTCAACAACGCAAAGTGTTTGGACGTGATCAGTATAATCTTTCTTCGCGTTTTTTAGAGGCTCTCCCTCAAGATATAGTAGAAAAAGTTTATTCGAAAAGTTTACTGCATCATTCGTCCTTAGAAAGAAACAGTGCTTTTGGGTTTTCTCGAAATAGTTCCACAAAAGAAGATCCGTTTTTTGAAGAAAATAACGGAGAAACCATCGCCGTGCAAGTTTCCCATCCTTATCAAAGGGGAGTTAAAGTGTTACATCCTTTCTTCGGAGAAGGAACCATTCAGTCTTCCGAGGGAACGGATAAACAACGTAAGTTAATCATAAGGTTTTCTAAAGTAGGGACTAAAAAATTAGTTGCACAAATGGCTAATTTAACCATTGTTAAATAAAAAAATATTTTTTGATATAGTAACTTCATGGAGAATGAAAAAAAAACAAGTAATCAATCTCTAAGAGAACAATGGAAAAAACTTTCTCCTTTGGAGAAAAAAATTGCTAATTTTTTAGCATTGCACCTGTCTGCACTCAGTACACCGCAATTTGCCAGCCTTTTAGAAGTAGAAAATCAAAAAGTTGAAAAAGCCTTACGCCGTTTAATGAAAAAGAAATGGATTTTACTCAACCCAGATTTATCGGGTGAACTTTCTTTCTATCAGCTCAGTAACGAAGATCTGGTTCAAGGAGTGCGTCAGCATCTTAGTGAGGTAGCTAAAAAAAAAATTCATACAACAATTTTTGTTTATTTAAATAGTTTAGAAGACCCAGAAAACCAGGCCTTTGCGTTGGCTTATCATGCAGGGGGAGCTGCATTAAAATCAGAAGCCTACCATTGGAATTTACACTGTGGTGATTTTTTTTATCAAAAAGACGACTTTAGCATGGCTCTTCAATATTTTTTACAAGCTGAAACTTTTTTAGCTAAGTTGCGTTCGGACCCAGAAATTGATTTTAAACAACATAGTATAGATCTCGTTTTAAAAATGACTCAATGCTATTTATATACCAAAAATTATTTAGCCAGTTTAGAAACATTGGATCATTTCTTAGACAAACATAGGTCGTTGACTAAACCCGAAATTTTAGAATTACAGTTTCGTAGAGTTCAATTTCTTACCTTACTTTCTCGCTTTGAAGAAGCAGATGAAATTTATCAAAAATTATTACTTAAAAAGGATCCAAAAAATCGAGAATTTTTGCAATCCTGGGCCTTAGTGCTAATCGAACGTGGGCGTTACGAAAAAGCTCTAGAGGCATTTCAGCTCATAAAAAAGGAATTTGCTCATGAACAAGATGCTTTTACTCAAAGCATGTTAGAAATCAGCCTTTGCCAGGTTTATAGTTATCTTGGAATGAAATCTGAGGCGAACGCCAGTTTAACTCGTGTTAAAGAGCTCTTGGGTGATGAAGCCTTAGTGAGTATGAGCCCTTATTTCGAACTCTTACGCGGGAAATTTCTTTGTATCGATGCACAATTTTCGGAAGCCTTGCAAGCCTTTAGTCTTGCTGCCAATGGTTTTGAATCATTTCAGGATTCTTACGGTAAGGTAGAGACTTTACTAGCCATGTCGGTCCCTCTGATTGAAAATCAACTAATTTATCAAGCCTCACAAATTCTTCAGCTTATTTCCGAATGGCAAGAACTAGGAGCTTATCCAACCTTACAGCTTACTTTAAGGTTGAGGCGCATGGTGTTAGCGGCTTTTTCTGGAGATTGGGTTGAGGAAGATATCGAAAGTGTTTTACAAGAAGCCAAGGGCATGGGGCGAAGAGAAGACTGGCTCAAATTTTGGTTTCACTTAGCTTTGGCTGCACAAAAAAATAAACACAATGATCTGTTTAAAGGTTTTTTAAAAAATACTCAAAGGGTGGTGGATGCGATCGAATCTGAATTAAGTGAAAAAATAAAAGCATGTTTTCGTACCCGCCCAGATATTGCTCGCTTTTATCGTTTATTAGATTTTGAAAAGCCTCGAGTAGAACTTAAAATCACCGCAAAAAAAATAAAGCCTCAAGGTGAAACACCGGCCGAGGAAGCTAGTTTGGCGCCTCCACGCAAAAGATAAAAAAAGCGGTAAAGTTTTCACTCTACCGCTTTTAAATTTTAACAATTAATTTTTTATTTAGATGATCGACGTTTTGCGACAAGGCCTAGGATTGTGGTTCCTAATAAGAATAAGAACCATTGAGCTTGACCAGAGGAGCCAAGATGGCATCCGCTACCAGTTACTTCGAAGGGATTTTCTTCACCCCCACCTTGGCCTCCGATTCCAGGGTCACCAAATGGGTCCTCTCCTTCAATTTGAAAACTAAAGCTATCGTCTTCTCCGTCACCGTCAGAATCATAAGCACAGACCGTATCATCCACACCATCATTATTGATATCTAATTGCATTTC
>JAUHYS010000183.1 GCA_030426445.1 bacterium | reverse complement strand
TTATTCCTAAAATAGGCAGCTTTTTGGCAAGTTCTCCAGCTTTGGAAGTCTTTATCATGGCAAGTATGATTTATTTTTTCGTTATGCCAGAATTTTCGCATAGTTTTCTTGCAATGAATCTCAAGACTGCACAATATTTTAGTTCTCATATTTGGGTAATCCTTTTTTATCTAGCTTTTTTGTTTGTCCTTTCAAAGTTTTTTCTTTTTTTGTTTTTAGTGAGCTTGGGCAAAAAAAACCAAACAGATGCCATTAAAACTAAAACAAAGGGTCAAGAACTAAGAGCCCTTTTGGGGCCCAGTTTAGATTGGGCATTGGGTTTGTGGGTCTTTCTTATGTTGACTCTTCATATTAAGAGTTGACCGCGGCGGGCAAGTTGATTAGAAGCCCACCATGAAAGATAAAATCAAACAACTCGCCTTAACTTTTGATGATGTCCTCTTGCTTCCAGGCAAAAGCAAGGTCCTTCCTAAAGACTGTCAACTGAGCACACAGCTTACCCGCAACATTAAGCTGAATATCCCTTTGGTCAGTGCAGCGATGGATACGGTTACCATGGCACAAACGGCCATTGTCATGGCTCAATGTGGAGGAATAGGGATTATCCACAAAAATATGTCCATTGAGGAACAGGCGCTAGAAGTTCGTCGGGTTAAAAAATCCGAAAGTGGTATGGTACTCAACCCCATTACTTTGTCTCCGGATGATAAATTGAGCCATGCCATTGAAGTCATGAAGCAAAATAAGATTTCGGGAGTACCTATTACAGAAGGCTCCAAGCTTGTGGGCATATTAACCAACCGCGATATTCGTTTTGAAAAAAATCTCAATCAAGCGGTTAAAAAAATGATGACACGAAAGTTGATTACCGTTTCTGAAAAGATTACACCCGATGAAGCTAAAGATATTTTGCATAAGCATCGCATCGAAAAACTTTTGGTGGTAAATTCTAAGGGAGAATTGAAGGGCTTAATCACTATTAAAGATATCGAAAAGACCGAAAAAAACCCTCTAGCTATTAAAGACTCCTTAGGTCGGCTCTTGGTAGGGGCTGCAGTTGGAGTCGGTGAGGAAGGCCTTAAACGGGCTGAAGCTTTAACAAAAGAAGGGGTCGATGTTTTAGTCTTAGACACCGCTCATGGTCATTCCTCCGGTGTCATCGAAAGTCTAAAAAAAATTAAAAGGAGATTTAACAAGGTTTCGGTGATAGCAGGTAATGTGGCAACCGGTGAAGCCGTTCGAGATTTAGTTAAAGCCGGTGTGGATGGAATTAAAGTCGGAGTAGGTCCAGGAAGCATTTGTACGACTCGTATTGTTGCAGGAGTCGGTGTACCACAAATGACAGCTGTTTTAGAATGCGCTAAAGAAGCTCAAAAGAGTGGGATTCCTATTATCGCTGACGGTGGCATTAAGTTTAGCGGAGATATTACCAAGGCATTGGCGGCAGGCGCTTCTTCGGTCATGGTGGGAAGTCTTTTTGCCGGTACCGATGAAGCCCCAGGAGAAATTATATTATACCAAGGCCGTAGTTATAAATATTACCGTGGGATGGGTTCACTCAGTGCGATGAAACAAGGTAGTGCAGACCGCTATTTTCAAGACGATAAACAACTCAGTGGAAAATTTGTGCCCGAGGGCATCGAGGGAAGAATACCCGCGCGGGGACCATTAGCAGAAACGGTCTATCAATTGGTGGGAGGCCTGCGATCGGGCATGGGTTATACCGGCTGTCATCATATTAAAGAACTTCAAACTAAGGCAAAATTTGTACAGATTACCAGCTCGGGTTTAAAAGAATCGCATGTGCATGATGTAGTCATTACACAGGAGGCGCCTAATTATCGTTTAGATTCATTTTTTCATCCTAAGCGTCGATAACAACTCCATGGCTGCGTTGGTTTCGTCGGAAAAGCACTCAACGTACTTTAGTATGCCTCCTGCTTTCCTTCTCAACCGCCTTGCCTTGAATGACTCTCACCGCTTAGGATGAAAAAATTTAGATACGATGATACTAAGGAAAACTTAGAATGGATAAAGTACTTATTTTAGATTTTGGATCTCAATACACGCAATTAATCGCTCGAAGAGTGCGCGAATTTAATGTCTATTCCGAAATCCGTCCTTATAATATTTCCTTAGAGGAAATTAAAAACTTTGCCCCTCAAGCCATTGTTCTTTCGGGAGGGCCTTCCAGTGTCTTAACAGAGTCTGCTCCATTAATTGACAAAGAAATATTTAGCTTAGCTGTTCCTATTTTAGGCATTTGTTATGGTTTGCAATTGATTAGCTATCTTTTAGATGGTGGAAGGGTCAGTCCTGCTGAGAAACGCGAATATGGGAGAGCCGAATTAAAAGTACTGACAGAGCATGATTTGCTCCACGATGTTAAAAGCTCTACTACGGTGTGGATGAGCCACGGGGATCATGTCAATGCAATTCCACATGATTTTATCAAGATAGGCAGCACAGATAATACCGAATTTTGTGCCATCGCTCATCAAAAAAACCCTATTTTTGGAATCCAGTTTCATCCCGAAGTTGTGCATACCGAGCAAGGTTCACAGGTTTTGCATAATTTTTTATTTCGCATTGCAAAGTGTCAAGGCGACTGGAGTATGGCTTCTTTTAAAGAGCAGGCCATCAAGAAGATAAAAGAGCAAGTCGGAAAGTCAAAAGTGATTTGCGGTTTATCGGGTGGAGTGGATTCTACAGTCGCTGCGGTTCTCATTCATGAAGCGATTGGCGATCAATTAGAATGTATTTTTATTAATAATGGTGTGTTAAGACTCAACGAAGCACAGCAGGTTCAAGGTGCTTTTCGTGAACATTATAGAATTAAACTGCATTACCAGGATGCCTCGACACGTTTTTTAAAAAAACTTGAAGGGGTTTCCGATCCAGAAAAAAAGCGCAAGATCATAGGTAACGAGTTTATTTATGTCTTTGAAGAACTGGCAAAAAAAATTCAAGGAGTGGAGTTTTTGGCGCAAGGCACTTTGTATCCAGATGTGATCGAAAGTGTTTCTTTTAAAGGGCCTTCCGTATTGATTAAAAGCCATCATAATGTGGGTGGCCTGCCCGAAAAAATGGGTCTTAAACTCGTTGAGCCCCTGCGAGAACTCTTTAAAGATGAGGTTAGAGAACTCGGCCGAGAGCTGGGTATTCCCAAAGACTTTATCGGGCGGCATCCTTTTCCAGGGCCTGGTTTGGCTATTCGGATTTTAGGTGAAGTCACAGCAGATCGGGTGGAGGTTTTGCAAAAAGCCGATGATATCATGATTAGCGAACTGAAAAGTGCAAATTTTTATGACCCTATTTGGCAAGCCTTTTGTGTTTTATTACCCGTCAAAACCGTTGGAGTGATGGGGGACGAACGCACTTACGAAAATGTCTTGGCCTTGCGTTGTGTCAGTAGTGTGGATGGCATGACCGCAGATTGGTTCCCGCTTCCAGCTGATTTACTTTCCAGAATTTCCAGCCGAATTATCAACGAGGTCAAAGGGATTAACCGTGTGGTTTATGATGTGACTTCCAAACCCCCTGGTACTATTGAGTGGGAGTAAAGCTTGGCTTATTTTCGCTTCTCTATTTCCATTGACAGAAGTGTATGATAAAATGTACATAGGTTAGATGGGTTTCGTGATAGAAAAAACGACAGCATTTGCAGCATGGTTGGAAAAACAAAGTCCTAAATTTCGAGCATTGGTAGAAAGTCGTTTAAACAGAATAGTAGAATCAGCTCATTTTGGTACGGCTAAAAATTTAGGGCAGGGTTTAGCCGAGCTAAAGTTTAAAAATGGTTACCGAATTTATTTTGTAAAGTTGGATGTAAAAAAGATTTTGTTAGTTTTAGGAGGTCACAAGAATGCCCAAAAAAAAGACATTAAAAGAGCAAGAAAGTTTTTCTTTTAATAAGCTGGATTTTGTTCAAGTAAAAAAAGATGTGATAACTGAAAAGCATAATCCACAAAGCTATTTAAAGAAACGAAAAGTTATTTGTCAGGCTCTAGCAGAGTGTCTTTTGGAGGGTGACTATGAATCCTTTCAAGAAATTTGGTCAGCTCACCTTTCAGTGATGAATAAAAAAGCCTTAGCAGAAAAAACTCAACTCTCTCGTACTACTATCTACGATGCTATGAAGGGAAACCCAACTCTTAAAACTTTATGCAAGATTACTCAGCAGATGACCTAAATATTTTTTGAATAACAAGACTTTCATGAAACTAAACCCTTTCCAAAGATGGGCAATCCTAACAACGCTCTCCACTTACTTTTTGATCATGGTAGGAGCTTTTGTGCGTGCGGCAGGAGCAGGCTTAGGTTGTCCGGACTGGCCGCGTTGTTTTGGACGATGGATTCCTCCCACACATATCAGTCAAGTCCCTCCAGAGTTTCACCCTGATCAATTTAACATGACACTGGCTTGGATCGAATACATCAATCGTTTGATCGGTGTGGGTATAGGTATTTTTATTTTTGTGACCCTGATTTTAGCGATTCGTTATTATCGAAATACGCCCCGAGTTTTATGGCCCACCGTAGCAGCTTTTTTAGGTGTGGTTTATGAAGGTTGGTTGGGAAAACAGGTTGTCGCTTCCGAGCTCAAGCCCATTATTGTGACGGTACATTTGGTTGTTGCACTTATCATCGTGAGTTTACTTTTATACGCTACGGTTTGTGCTTTTTTTCCGCAGGGAAAACCGATAGAAAATTTACCTCAATCCAGAAAAAAATTAGGGCGATTTGCTTTTTTAGGGTTGTTGATATTGATTGTACAAATTGCCCTGGGTGCTTTGTTAAGAGGTGAGTTAAGTTTATCAGAGCAAGATTATTTTGTAAAAATTTCTTGGCTTGATTTTCTGCACCGGACACTCGCCTTAGGAGTGGGTCTTTATTGTTTCGTGCTATGTTTTTGGGCCTTAAAAAAATTTAAGCCACTTAAGTTTCTGGTTTATTCGGGCTATAGCCTAGCTTT
>JAUHYS010000182.1 GCA_030426445.1 bacterium | reverse complement strand
CCAGTACGAACGCTGAAATGCTGACGACAGTCACGGCAACGGTAAGGCATAGGCTTATGGTCTTTGCACTCAAATACGTTTGTGCTGCCACAATGACCGCAATGTGGTGTATCAACCCAACGTTTACCTTCAAAGAATAGACGCGCTGCGTTCTCGCCTGGGAACTGTTGAAAGAATTGGTGAAAACTGATAGTTTCTGGCTTGGTCATTGTATAATTCCTTTGCTTATAGAATTATACTAGCCAAAAAGATTTAACTAGTCAAGTATTTTATGGCTAGTTAAGTATATAGTTCCCTAAATATTCTCTTGTAACTCCTCCGTTTTAACTCAAAAAAATAATAGATAAAGAGACTTGACTTTGAGTCACTCATTTATCTGAATATATATAGGTTATTTAATACAACTACTCCGTCTAAAAGACACTGTTTTACAAAAAGGAATAAAAAGGGTTAAAAGAAAAAAGACAACTAATAGAAAAGAAAGAAGGAAACCATGCCATTACAAACCCGCGAAGACCTTGAAGCCCTCGAAAAACAAACTCTCGCTCCCTATGCTTCAAAATGTCAACTCTCGCACGGCCGTGAATTTGAAGAAGCTGAACACCCCTACCGCACTTGTTTTCAACGAGATCGAGACCGTATTATTCATAGCAAAGCCTTTCGTCGTTTAGAGTATAAAACTCAAGTCTTTGTTTATCACGAAGGGGATCATTATCGAACTCGACTGACACATTCTTTAGAGGTTGCTCAAATTTCTCGCAGCATTGCACGTATGCTCCGTCTGCAAGAAGATTTAGCGGAAGCGATTTGTTTGGCGCACGATCTGGGGCACCCTCCCTTTGGTCACTCGGGTCAGGATGTCATGAATGAACTCATGAAATCTAAAGGAGGCTTTGAACACAACCGCCAGTCCCTCCGCATTGTTACAGTTTTGGAGCGTCGCTATCCCCAATTTGACGGGCTTAATCTTTCTTATGAAGTTTTAGAGGGTATTTCCAAACATTTTACAGACTATGACTTACCTGATGGTCGTTTGTTTAAACGCGAAGGTCAACCCAGCTTGGAAGCACAGGTTGCTAACTTCAGTGATGAAATCGCTTACAATCACCACGACTTAGATGATGGAATTCGCAGTGGAATGATTTCACTGGAACAATTAGAGGAAGTCGAGATTTGGCAGGAAGTCTATCAAAACACCCTTCTCCAGCTTCCGGACGCCAGCCCTGAAATGCATCGCCATCAAACCATTCGCCAACTGATTAATTATGTCGTAACCGATCTGGTAAAACAAACAGCTAAAAACTTAGAGGAACATTCTATTGATAGTTTAGAAAAGGTTCATCAGTTTTCTAAAAGTCTGGTCAGTTTTAGTCCGGAGGTTCAACGCAAGACCACCCAGCTGAAACGTTTTTTATTTAAAAACATGTATCGGCATTACCGCGTAGAGCGCATGGCAGACAAGGCGGGCCGCATCTTGCAAGACCTTTTTCAAGCATATCTGAACAATCCAAAAATTTTACCTCCCAGTGTTTTTTCTCTTCATTCAGAAGAAGAAGCCGAACGCGCAATTTGTGATTATATTGCTGGCATGACCGACCGTTATGCTTTAGAAGAACATAAAAAATTATTTGATCCCATTGTAAGAGTATAGTTTTTTGATCTTATGGAACAAACTTTCCTCTATTGAATAACTTTTTCATACATGAAGTATAACTCATCTCCTCACGGCATACCTTGAACCTGGATTCATCTTGAGAGCTTAAAGTTTTTTTGGTGAATAAGACCTTCCCAGTTTTTGTATCAAAATGAAAAATTTGAAAAGAACTTGTCTTAATTTCAAGAATTTTAGAGAGTTCCATAATAGGACTCGAAATAAGCCACGAAATATGTGAGATGCTTTGTCGATAGAGATTAGAATTCCCCATAATTTGTTTCCAAGTATAAGCTTTAGTTTTTTTAGCATCGCGGTAAAAGGCAATGATCTCTAAATTCGATTCAAAATCAGGTGAATAAATATAATCATAGAGTAACATCACAGTACGGCCGTTTTTGGAGGCATAAATAGTTGCCCGTGTATCGGGCATACCTTGAAGGGTATAAAGTATTTTTCCTTTACTATTTTTAACAATGAAACCATTACATGCTCCTGGATTTTTTTCGCTATATATGGGCTGCACTAACACTTTAACCTTTGGATTAGACTTATAAAAACAGTGTGCAGGTGCAAAGTCTGCTTGGGATTCTTGAATAAGTAAAAAATTAAGGAAAATAAAAATAATGTATTTTAAAGATGATACTTTTTTCATCGTTTTTTAGGGTGATTTCAAGTTTTTTCATAATCCCTTCTACCCGCTTTTTCATCTCAAGAGGAAGGAGGGTTTTCGAATTTTCTTTAAAACACTTTCGTTTTTAAGTAAAGAAGAAGCAAAGGATCCTTATGTTAAAGATAAAAGGATGATGAAATGGAAAATAAAAAAGTCTCTGTACAACTCCATACCCCTATTTTAATCGAAGTCAAAACTGGACAATCGCAACATGTGTTTAATATTTCTGGAACGATTTCATTCTGGCATCAAGGCGGCTTTGTTTTAAAGGCCGAAGATCTCAAATCAGAAAAAGGAGAAAAGCTGGACCCTCTCTCCTCCGAAATTTTTCTTCCTTTTCATAAAGTCGATCATATGATGATACTCGCCTAAATGAAAGACTTAGCGAAACTTAGTAAAAAAAAATTTTATCTTAGCTTGAGCACGCTTTTCGTTTTATTGTTGATTGCAATGATCATTGCTGTCTGGTTTGGAGAGGAGAGTCTCAAATGGTATGAACTTTTTAAAACGGACAGTCTGGATCAAAAAATTTTTCTATCTATTAGTTTACCGCGTGTACTGATGGGAGCTTTAGTAGGGTTTGCACTTTCCAGCAGCGGTGTCGCTTTTCAAAGTCTCTTGCGCAACCCTCTAGCGGACCCATACATTTTGGGAGTTTCAGGTGGTGCCGCTTTAGGCAGTGCCCTTGCTATTGTTTTGGATATGCCTTTTACCCTCAATAGCTTATTGGCCTTTGGCGGTGGAGTCCTGAGTCTTTTTTTGATTTATTGGATTGCTCAGGAAAAAGGCCGCTTACCCGTTTACCGTTTACTTCTCACAGGAGTCATTTTTAATTCTTTTTGTTTTTCGATTATTATTTTCCTGAACACTTTACTGGAGTTCAAACAGTCGCACGAAATTTGGTACATTATGGTGGGTTCCGTCGAACGGCAAAACTACTCTGAAATTGCAGTCATTGCATTGTTAATTTGCGTGGGATTTTTTTGGATGTGGAGATATGCCATTCCGATGAATCTCATTGCAGTGGGTGAACAAGACGCAAGTTATTTAGGTTTAGATATAGAAAGACTCCGCAAAATTATTTTTTTTAGTGCATCACTCATGGTGGGAGCCACGGTCAGTGTAGCCGGGCTCATAGGTTTACTGGGTTTGTTTGCTCCTCACATGATTCGTCTGATTTTGGGATCGGATCACCGTTTATTATTACCCGCTTCGGGTTTATTTGGTGCCAGTTTTTTGGTATTGGCTGATTGGATGGCTCGAACTCTACTTAGTCACGAAAATTGGCAGACACAATTTCCGGTCGGTGTGATTACCGCTTTAGTGGGAGGCCCTTTCTTTGTGTATCTACTCAAACGTTCACAAAGAAAAGGGGTATGGGGATGAGCCTTTTAAAATTATCTCAGGTAAGTTTTCACTATACTCAAGAAAGTATTTTAGAAAAAATTTGTTTAGATTTTTTTCCTCAAGAAATTATCGGGTTGTTGGGTGCCAATGGTAGTGGCAAGACAACATTACTAAAAATTCTAAGCGGTGTTTTAAAACCCAAGTCAGGTGAAGTTTTTCTTAAAGAAAAAAATTTAAAGGATTATTCTCATAAAAATATAGCGAAACACATTTCAGTATTGCCTCAAAATCTACAAATGGATTTTCCCTTTTCGGTGACAGAGGTTGTGTTAATGGGGCGCTTCCCTTATCTTAAATCGTGGGCATGGGAAAGCCCAACAGACATCGCTATTGCTCGCTCTGCCATGGAGCAAGTTGACTGTCTTCAACTAGCAAATAAGAATATTCAAGAGCTTTCTGGAGGAGAAAAAGAACGCGTCTACCTTGCTCGAGCATTAGCTCAACAAAGTGAAATCTTACTTTTGGATGAGCCCAATACTCATTTGGATTTAGCTCACCAAACTCAACTTCTGCAATTACTCACTCAACTGAAAAAACAAAATAAAACGCTCATTGTGGTCTTTCATGATCTTAATTTAGCCAACCTAATTTGTGATAGAATCGTGTTATTATCCAATCATCGAATCTTAGCTTGTGGAAAGCCTGGTGAAGTTCTCACGGATGAAAATTTAACTCAGACTTTTGGCGTGTCACCCTTAAGGGTTGAAGATAAAGAAAAAGGCCATCAATATTTTTTACCTGAAATCAGTTTTAAACAAAAGACCCCTTGATAGCTTAATTTTCTTGAAGCGTTTACCCATTAATAAATGGATTATGCTGACGTTCTTGACCCAAGGTCGTGTTCGCACCGTGACCAGGAAGTACAAGCGTCTCTTGATCTAGAGGTAGAATTTTTTGTTCAATCGATTCAATAATCTGAGGATAACTTCCACCCCAAAGATCGGTACGGCCAATGCTTCCTAAAAAAAGCGTGTCACCAGTAAAGAGTTTCTTTTCGGACTCAAGATAAAAGCTCACACTGCCTGGTGTATGCCCTGGTGTATGAAAAACTTCAATTTTATAATTTCCAAACTTAAGAGTATCTTTATCTAAAATGAAGTGATCGATCTTACCTGTAGGGGGAGTAGGCAATTGAAAGAGGGCTGCTTGCAAAGGCACATTTTCAAAGAGCGGAAGGTCTCCTTCGTGCAAACAGGATTCGCCTCCGAGTTGTTGCTGGACTCCCAAGGTCGCTCCCACATGGTCGAGGTGAGCATGC
>JAUHYS010000181.1 GCA_030426445.1 bacterium | reverse complement strand
ATTTATGATTAAAATCGGAGCCTATGATGCTAAGAGAAAATTCTCTTCTTTACTTCATAAAGTAGAAAAAGGAGAAGCTTTTATTATTACTAACCGAGGCCGAGAAGTCGCCAGAATTCTTCCTATGCCTGAAAAAAGAAAACGCCCCATTCGTCAAGTGATTGAAGAAATTCTAGCTATAGAAACCGAAACCGATTGTTCTCAGCTATCTACTGAAGAACTTCGTCAGGAAGGCAGAAGATGATTTTTGTACTCGATTGCTCCGTAACGATGCCTTGGATTCTTAAAAACGACTCTTCTGGATATTCTGTAAAAATTTTAAAAAGCCTAGAAAAAAAACAAGCCATTGTACCAAAATTATGGGCCTACGAAGTTTGCAATGTAATTGCAGTCGCAGAAAGAAGAAAAAAAATCAAGTCCTACGAAGCCTTAAATTTCTTTAAAATACTTTATGAACTACCCATTCAATTTGATGATGAAGAAACAGATATCTTTTATCAAATTCACCCTCTAACCAGGGAATTTCAACTCAGCTCTTATGATGCTGCATATTTAGAGTTAGCTATACGAAAAAAATTACCCATCGCTACTTTGGATCGTGCCATTCAAAAAGCGAGTAAAAAGTTAGGAATAAAATTAGTTTAGATTTCTTGGCCTAGAGCGTGGGCTCGCTTAACCCATTGGCGGGCAATAAAGATAATGGAGACAAGTATTCCGATAATGACCAAGGCAAGAAAACCCACACCAAAAAAGATGGCTTTAACACTAGGGTCATTTGGGTCTTTAAAGCAAACCGTGCAAGCCTTTAACTCTGGAGAATTCAAGAGCAGCGTTCCAAAACTTAAAATCATGCAAAAAGCGATACTCAATTGATTCATCTTCTTTAGAAACCACTTTAAGTAATAAATCAGAAAAGGAATCATTACAATACCCACAGAGATCATGGCAAGACTGGTGCTAGAAAGTGAAGTATAATTGAGTGCACCCCACGTAATCAGGAATAGGCTTAATAACCCAGTGCTGATCATAAAAAAAATGTGAAATTTTTTTAAGGACATAGCTTTACCTTAAAACAAACACCAAAATGGTTCAATAAGCAAGAAAATAGGTCTAATGATGCCCTGCTGCACCCTCAACCTTAGGTAACTTGGGCTGTACCGTAAAGTAATCTTGCCCAATAGGGCCTTTTGTCTCTTCAACAAAGAAGGTAATTAACAGCATAAATAAAAAGAAGAAACCGGTAAGCAGCAAAATAGACCGAATCACTTTTTTTTCTGAAATGAGATGCATAAAATAGGCTGCTACTAAGGTCCCTTTGATAGATGCAATAAATAAAGCCACTACAATATGCATGGTAGGGCTCACTTGTAAACTGGCTGCCCAAACCGTCACCACGGTCAGGATGGCTAAGGCGAAAAAGACCGCGATATAAATTTTTACGTGTTTACGAATCTCTTCTATACTATGGCCGCCCATTTTAACTCCTTGTTTTGTAATCCATTATAATAAATATAAAGCTGGAAATAAGAATATCCATACCAAATCCACAAAATGCCAATACAAACCGGCCGCTTCCACTCGGCCTGTAAAAAGAGTGGGAGCCTCTCTCCAGGCTTTTCCAGAAGTGATTAAAAAATACAAATTAACAAAAACACCCCCAAGGATATGGAGCCCGTGCAAGCCAGTCAGTGTATAATAAATTCCAAAAAAATTATGGGTTTTGGGATAATACTCTAGATGAATTTTATGGGAGTATTCGAAGTATTTAATCACCAAAAAGACAAAAGATAAGATAATGGTAATCCCCATATGAAGGCGAAACTTAGATAAATTCTTCATCATTAAGGAAGCCCATGCCATCACCATGGTCACACTGGAGGTAATGAGCACCATCGTATTGATCGTGGCTAATTTGATATCAAGGAATTCACTGCCATGAGGCCAGCTGGGGTCACCACTACGCAAAATAATATAAGCGGAAAAAAGCCCTCCAAATAACATGACCTCAGTGGCTAAAAATAGCCAAATAGCCAGTTTAGAGTTTGTCACCCCAGTAACAGGGTGAGGCGTATCAATATATTTTATCAATGCTTCAGACATTAATTTA
This sequence comes from bacterium, assembly GCA_030426445.1. Classification (GTDB taxonomy): domain Bacteria; phylum UBA10199; class UBA10199; order DSSB01; family DSSB01; genus JACKPJ01. The sequence goes on along the minus strand of JAUHYS010000181.1, from coordinate 2,917 downwards.
AGTCTCCTTTAATCAAGCATTAAGCAGGCTTCGGTGGAATATGTTGAGGACTGAAATCCTGCTCTTCACCAGGAACACTATATTCGTAGGGTCCACGATAGACCGAAGGTTCTGTTAAAAAATTTCCATGAGGTGGAGGTGTGGGTGTTGCCCATTCCAAGGTGGTGGCCTCCCAGGGGTTGTCTCCTGCCTTTTTACCAAACTTCATACTGAGAAAGAAGTTTACAATAAAGATCAGTTGAAAAGCACCCAAAACCCAAGCTGCAATCGAAATAATCACATTAAGATCTTGAATCGAGGCCGCATGCGGATAAATATCCCACAGAGTTGTGCCTTCTCCAGTTAAGGGAAAATTATACATCCGTCGATTGAGATGGGAAATCCCCTGAAGCAACATTGGAAAAAAGACAAAATTAATACTGATAAAAGATCCCCAAAAATGCATTTTCCCCCAAAAGGAACTCATTTTGCGACCGGTAGCTTTAGGGTACCAATGGTAAACCGCGGCAAACAAGGCAAATAAAGTCCCAGGGGCCACGACATAGTGAAAGTGTCCAATCACATAATAAGTATCATGCAAATAAATATCTGAGGCAGTCAGACCCAATGGCAAACCTGTTAGCCCTCCAATGGCAAACATCGGTAAAAAAGCCAGAGCAAAGTGCATGGGCAAGGTAAAGCGAATGGAACTTCCCCATAACGTAATAATGAGAACGGTTAGAATGACAACAGAAGGCACCGAAATAATCATGGTCGTGACCTGGAAAAAATCGCTCATCACCGTGCCCATTCCTGTCATAAACATATGGTGGGCCCAAACCAAGAAAGACATAAAACCTAGAAAGATGGCTGCATAAATGATAGTCTTATACCCATAAAGCGGCTTACGGGTATTGGTGGCAATAATCTCTGTAATCAGACCAATCGCCGGTAAAATCAACACATACACTTCAGGATGGGCTAAAAACCAGAAGAGATGCTGGTATAAGACCACATTTCCACCTCCGGCTATGTCCAAAACAGTTTCACCCATCACCAGCCCAGAAGGCATAAAAAAGCTTGTGCCAGCCACCCTGTCCATTAATTGCAAAACACCTGCAGCTTCGAGTGGAGGAAAGGCCAATAAGAGTAAAAACGATGTCACAAACTGTGCCCATACATGAAAGGGTAGCTTAAAAAAACTTAGACCAGGGGCACGCAATTGAATAATAGTGACAACAATATTTACCGAACCTAGCAAAGAAGAAGTGATTAGAAAAATCATCCCCACTAACCAGAAAGTCTGTCCTTCCCCTGCAAGAACAGAAAGCGGTGGATAGGATGTCCAACCGGATTGGGCGGCCCCACCTTCGGCAAGAAAAAAACTCGCAAACATCACGACGCCACCGACAAAATAAGTCCAATAACTGGCTGCGTTCATCTTAGGAAAGGCCATATCGGGTGCACCCACTTGTAAGGGAACAAGATAGTTACCAAAGGCACCCACACCCAAGGGAACCACTCCCAAAAAGATCATGATCGTGCCATGCATGGCTCCCAATTCGTTATAAAAATCAGGGCTCATTAACCCTTCTGGCATCCCATTGGGGAAAAGTGACCCTAAAATCGGCATGGGTTGATCAGGGTAAGCCAGTTGCCAACGCATCAACATCATCAGGACAAAACCAATAAAAAGAAAAACGAGTGCTGTAATCCCATATTGGATACCAATGACTTTATGGTCGACTGAGAAAATATACTTTTGGATAAAGCTTAATTTATGCTCATGATGGGAATCCTGATCGTGACTCATGAACTGGCTCCTTTTGTAAGTTTTTCAATGTTTAACTGGGCATTAGCTGGCTTTTTATCTTTAGGTTTGAAAGGCCGTTTTTTTTCTGCAACCCATTTATCAAAATCAGCAGGTTCCATAATTTCGACTTTTCCCGACATTCGCGAATGACCGACTCCACAAAGCTGTGAACAGATAATAGAAGCTTTACCCGTTTGAGTGGAAGTAAACCATACGGGTGTCACCAAGCCAGGATTAGCATCTTGTTTGACTCGCAAAACGGGAATGGCAAAACTGTGAATGACATCTTTTGAAGTAATATCCGCCACCACTGGTACGCCTTTAGGCATATAAAGGGTCCCTACCGACCAAAAATCATCGTGACTATCTGGGTGCTTTTTGTCCACTCCTAAAGGATTGAAAGCGTTATTGACTAATTCTGGGCGAGTCGGACCAAATTTACCGTCTTCTCCAGGATAATGAATATTCCACTGAAAGGCCTGGGCGACCACCCTAATATTTAAAGCTTTTTCAGGGTCGGGTTTCTGCAGACGGTAACGACTCCAAATAGGAAAAGAAAGGCCGACTAAAAGAAAAGTTTCAAACAAGACTACAGCCACCTCTGCATATTTGGGCAGCTTACTGGTTGCCGATTGATAGCTGGCTTTATGGCCGGGGCGTTGACGAAAACGGATTAAACAATAAGCCAAAAAAATACCCCAAGCTACAAAAAGGACCACCATAAATATATGTAAGATCATAATTAATTGGTCGATGGCCGCACCGTGGTCAGACCAATTGGGAAGCAACCCAATACCGTATCCCGGATCAAATTTACTCTCATCCATGCTTGTATAATCCTTTTGAAATGAATGATTGTTCAGTCAAAATTTTTACTTTAAATTAAAATTACTGAAATTTAACTCGCCATTACCATCTAACTTTAAATAAGGTCAAGCCGAGAGATAAAAAAAAGGGATTATTGTTATTCTTTTTAGAATAGGATTTATTGTTGACTTTTTATTAACATAGGATAGTATCTGCGGCTCTTAAGTTCTTTTAATTAAAAACATTTGATATATAAAAAATTATTATTAAGTAAACATTATGAAAACAACACAAAGCTTCACTAAAGAAGACGCCAAC
>JAUHYS010000180.1 GCA_030426445.1 bacterium | reverse complement strand
ATATGGTCTCCAAGGATCGTATCGCTGTGATGGCGCAAACCCGTTATGAGTGGACCTTAATCGATATGGCGACTTTGTCCCTGGGCGCGATAACGGTTCCAATCTATCCCAGTAACCAGCCCGAAGAAGTCGAATACATTCTCAACGACAGTGAAACCCGCATTATCTTTGTCGAAAACAAACAACAACTCAAAAAAGTGTTAAAGGTTTGGCCTCAGCTTCCTCATTTAGAAAAAGTCATCTTAATAGAAGGTAAAACCAATCAAGACAAAGTTTTAAGTTTAGAAGAATTTGAAGCCTTGGGGCAGGGCGTAAAAAGTGATTTTGGCAATCGAATCAGACAAATTGCCGAAGATGACATTGCAACTTTGGTATACACATCGGGAACCACCGGGGTTCCAAAAGGAGTCATTATTACCCATAATAATCTAGTAGCTGCAGCTGAATGCGCTGAGGCCTTTTTTACTATGGATAAGGATTGGGATTCGCTGCTCTTTCTTCCACTTTCACATATTTTAGGAAGAGTTGCCCAAGTTGCGCAGCTTTGCATTGGTTTTACCCATTACTATGCAGAAAGCATCGATAAGCTTGCAGAAAATATTCGTGAGTCTCACCCCCATTTTATTGTGGGAGTCCCTCGCATCTTTGAAAAAGTTTATCAAAATATGATGCTAACTGTCGAAAGCTCTTCGGCTCTCAAAAAGAAAATTTTTAGCTGGGCCACTGAGATTGGACAACAATATACTGATACAGTCGATAGCAAAAAGCCTGTTTCTTTTGGGTTAAAGCTCCGTCATCAATTAGCACATAAACTGGTTTTTTCTAAACTCCACGAAAAACTAGGGGGAAGACTCAAATTTTTTGTTTCTGGTGGGGCTCCTCTTAATCCAGAGATTGCCAAGTTTTTTTATAATGCGGGTATTCTTATTTTAGAAGGTTATGGCCTTACTGAAACCACAGCAGCTTTTAGCGCTAACACTAAAGAAAAAAATCGTTTCGGAACAGTGGGACATCCTGGCTTAGGTGGAAAAATAAAAATTGCCGAAGATGGAGAAATTATAGTCGCGGGACCAGTGGTTACGAAAGGGTATTGGAAAAAGCCCGAAGAAACTGCAGAAGTTTTTAAAGATGGTTGGTTTTATACCGGTGATGTGGGAGAATACAAGGACGGCTTTTTAAAGATTACCGACCGTAAAAAAGACATTATTGTCACTGCGGGGGGTAAGAATATTGCACCACAAAAAATTGAAAACTCGATTAAAACCAATCCGTTGGTTAGCCAGGTCATGGTACATGGTGATAAACGTAAATACCTGACAGCCCTTTTGACCCTTAATGAAGAAGAAGTCAAAAGAATGAGCAAACCTTGGGGATTGAATGGCAAAGCCTATGTAGAAATCATTCAAGACAGTCGGGTCCAAAAAGCGGTGAAAAAAATTATTGATGATGAAAACAAGAACTTGGCCTCCTTTGAAAGCATCAAAAAATTTGCGGTGATCCCAGAAGAATTTACCATAGACGGAGGAGAATTAACGCCTTCTCTTAAAGTAAAACGTAAATTTGTTTCCGAAAAATATAAAATACTTATCGATGGTTTGTATAATAATTGATTTAAAAAAGTTTAAAAAAGTAAGAATTTTCTTGTCAGTCTAAATGAGAAAGATAAAAATATAATTAAAGCTGAAAGTCATTTTAAAGTTAATAAAGGAGAATATTCATGACAAATCCAAGTGCTCAACCTTCGGGCGGAAATAACGGTGGCAGCGGGCTTGCACCTAATATAGCTTCATTACTTTGTTATATTTGCGTACCGATCATCGCAATTATTTTTCTAGTGATCGAAAAAGAAAACCGTGATGTCAGGTTTCATGCATGGCAGTCAATCTTTCTAACTATTGCTTTTTTTGCTATTTATATAGTTCTATGGATATTGCTCCTTATTCCAGTAATAAAATACTTAGGCATGATTCTTTTGGCTATTGTTGGACTGGGTGGTCTTGCATTATGGATTTTACTCCTTATCAAAGCTTATCAAGGAGAGCGTTGGCAAATTCCTGTAATTGGTGAGTACGCCGAAAAGCAAGCCAATGCTTAATCAAGTATTTGTGTTTATTATTCACTGATAACCGTCATGAATAAAATAAATTTAACTAGGCCAATGGTTCATTGTAGAGCCATTGGCCTTGTTTTTTTGATATTTGTAGTCAGCTTGAGTCTACCCATTCGGTGGCTTGAAAATACCCCTTTATGTTTCATCCGTTGGATGACTGGGTTTTCCTGTCCTGGTTGTGGTTTAACACGTTCTTTCGTTCATTTCTTTCATGGAAATTTCATTCAGTCTTTTTCGATGAATATTTTAGGGCCTTTGATGATTCTTTGGCTGATTTACTATGCTTTTTATCATGCTTTGCTTTTAAAGAAGCAGGGAGGCTTGTCCTTCAAATTTAATACAAAATTTAATAAAATTTTTTCATATTGCTTTATTTTGTTATTTTTTGGGCAATGGCTATTTAAGCTTTTTTTGAATTCAAAGATAAATTTTTAGCTTCCTGACACTTATCTTGACACTTAAAAGGCGAGCGTGTATCCATAGTTTTCAAATCATTAACATCAGATAAAGGATTAGATATGGCCAGTGCTAAAGAAATTTTTGAACAAAAAATACCTCAAAAACTTGAAACCAATGCAGAAAAAATTACAGGCATCGATGCTATTTACGAATTTAATGTCACTGGAGATGAAGGTGGAGTTTGGTCCATTGATTTAAGCGGTGATAACAAAAAAGTGGTCGAAGGCTCCACAGGAAATGCCCAATGCACAATTACCATCAGTGATGCTGATTTTTCTGATCTAATTGGTGGAGGTCTCAATCCTCAAATGGCCTTTATGACTGGAAAACTCAAAGTAGCTGGAGATATGGGCTTAGCTCTTAAATTAGGTAATATTTTAGGCTAATCTCCCTTTATATTTGCCTTAAAAAACTCCCGGTTCATCTTTGCAATCGTTGTGACAGAAATACCAACAGGGCAGGCTGCTTCACATTCGTAGGTATTGGTGCAAGCACCAAACCCTTCGGCATCCATTTGTGCAACCATATTTTGAGCTCGGAGTTTCGCTTCGGGTTCTCCTTGAGGTAACTCTGCCATATGAGTAATTTTAGCGGCTACAAAGAGGCTAGCGGATGCGTTTTTACAGGAAGCCACACAGGCACCGCAACCCAGGCAAGTTGCTGCATCCATGGCGCGGTCTGCATTTTCTTTAGGAACTAATAGAGAATTACCATCAGGCGCATTTCCCACGTTAGTTGAGTTATAGCCACCTGCTGTAATAATGCGATCAAAGGCAGTCCTGTCTACGGTTAAGTCTTTAATAATTGGGAAGGCTTTTGCCCGCCAAGGCTCGATATAAATAGTTTCACCATTTTTAAAGTGTCTCATATGTAGTTGACAGGTCGTAGTTTCTCGTTCGGGACCATGAGCTTGCCCATTAATCATCAGGCTACACATGCCGCAAATGCCTTCCCGACAATCATGATCAAAGGCGATGGGCTCTTCATTTTTTTGAATGAGTTGTTCATTAAGCACGTCCAACATTTCCAAAAAAGACATATGCGTATTCACTTTATCCAGTTGATAGGTCACCATTTTGCCTGGGGTATTTTTGTCTTTTTGCCGCCAAATTTTAAGAGTGAGGCTAATGTGTTCGCTCATTTGTAACTCCTTTGTGTGAGTTCAACATGGTTAAATTCTAGATCTTCGGTATGTAATTCGGGCTCTTTATTAACTCCTTGAAATTCCCAAGCAGCTACATGACAAAATTTTTCGTCATCTCGTTTGGCTTCGTTTTCAGCGGTTTGATGTTCTTCTCTAAAGTGCCCTCCGCAGGATTCTTCACGGTAGAGAGCATCCTTGACCATGAGTTCGCCAAACTCTAAAAAGTCGGCAACTCGTCCTGCGTGCTCTAGGTTTTGATTAAACTCATTGTTATCACCCATGACCTTCACATTCTCCCAAAATTCGGCACGAAGCTGCTGAATTTCATTTTTAGCTTGTTTGAGGCCGGCGGCATTTCGTGACATCCCACAATGATCCCACATGATTTTACCGAGTTGGCGATGAAAACTATCGACAGAACGTTTTCCTTCTATTTTAAGAAGCTTTTCATTGTATTCTTTAACTTGTTGAAGGGCTTCTTCAAAGGCTGGATGGTCAGTTGAAACTTTAGCAAGCTTTCGGCCTGCAATGTGATTAGCTAAGGTATAGGGTGCAACAAAGTAGCCATCGGCCAGGCCTTGCATGAGTGCACTGGCTCCCAAGCGATTGGCCCCGTGATCGGAAAAGTTGGCTTCACCCAAGACAAATAAGCCAGGTAAATTGCTCTCTAAGTTATAGTCTACCCATAATCCACCCATGGTATAGTGGGGAGCAGGGTAGATGCGCATCGGTAACTGGTAAGGGTTTTCTGCGGTAATTTTTTCATACATATGGAAGAGATTTCCATATTTCTGCCTAACGACAGCTTCTCCGTCTCTTTTAATCGCATCTTTAAAATCTAAATAAACAGCATTTTGTGCAGGGCCCACACCGAGTCCTTCGTCGACAACGGATTTCGCATTACGCGAAGCCACATCTCGAGGCACCATATTTCCATAGGTCGGATATTTACGCTCGAGATAATAATCGCGTTCGGAATCTGGAATAGCATGAGGTGCCCGTTCATCCCCTGGTTTTTTTGGAACCCAAACGCGACCATCATTGCGTAAGCTTTCACTCATGAGTGTTAACTTAGATTGATAATCTCCCGAAGGAGGAATGCATGTCGGGTGAATTTGTGTAAAGCAAGGGTTGGCAAAAAAAGCTCCTTTTTTATGAGCTCTCCAGGTGGCAGTGACATTGCAACCTTTTGCATTGGTCGATAAGTAGAAGACATTGCTATAACCACCTGTGCAAAGCAGTACTCCCTCGGCCGCGTATTTTTCATAGGCACCGGTGAGTAAGTTGCGGACAATACGCAACATTGTCCTGTAATCGTCTACAATGAGTAC
>JAUHYS010000179.1 GCA_030426445.1 bacterium | reverse complement strand
AAAAAGATGCTCGAAATTTTACCAATTCAACGCTTTATCGCATGCCTTTAAATGGAGAAAGTCCCAGCGCCATTAAAACTTTTGGCAGCCCCATTGATCAATTTTCTTTCTTAGAAAAAAACCAGCACCTCAATGTTCTGGTGCGGAGCGATGTCAGCGGAGACGCCATGTGGCATCCAGAAATCAGTTCGGGAGATACAGTCTTGATGCGCATTCCCTTACAACGTTTTTCGAGAAGAGTTGACGAAATCACAAAATCGGATTTTCGTAAACTACCCAAGGTAGAAGGCTATGCCATGCAAAATCGTTTTGTCGGAGACTATCTACTTTACGGCAGTGGCAATAGTTGGGGCTATGCACAAGAAAAAAAACGCAACCCGCTTTATGTTTATCGTTATGAAAAAAATCCCCGAACATTTACCATTGATTTGGAACACTCTGTTGACCGTATCGAAGCACTCGCCAATGATGCCGTGATTGTCGGCACCCAGAAGAACGATCTTTACTTTACGCCCATTGCCTTAGAAACTCATTCCTACAGAGGGCCCTATCGCAATGCTAGTTTCATTCGCCAAAACGCCTCGCAAGGAGAATTGCGCAGCCATGGATTTTTCTATAAGCCACTAGGCACGCGCAACGGCTATCTGGGCTTGCCGGTGCGTGGAGGCTCCCGCCCTAGTTACGAACACCTGACTCAGGATTCCGCTTCGATTCTTTTTTTAAAGCACCAACAATTACAGTTTCAACCCATGGGCGAACTCTATTCTCACCTCAAAGGTAGACCCGACGACGGGTGCCAGGCCTCTTGTGTGGATTGGTATGGCAACGCCCGCCCCCTCTTTTTAAAAGGTCGCATCTTTGCTTTACTAGGATACGAAATCGTGGAAGGCCAAGTCCAAGGCAATCGACTTTTTGAAAAGCGACGTGTGGATTATTCAAAAATTATACAGAAAATTAAAAAGAGATAAATATAATGTGGTTTGCACACTAAGAAATTATTAAATTAGATCTCATCAAAATAAGATAAAAAAAGGCCATGGGTATCGTAGCAATCCCATGGCCTTAATTTTTTAAAAGAGTTTTAAAAGAGTATTAAACTATTTGGCTCGCTTATAAGTAATCTCCATGGATTTAAATTCTTTTCCTGATGCATCCTTCGTATACATGCTATAAACATTTGTATTCTTATTGACTATTTTCCACTCAGAACGAAACTCCTTATTGGCTTCGCCTGTCATCGGGCAGCTAGCACTCCCACTATCTTTAATGGTCTTACTGGCTGAGTCATATTGACCAGAAGCCTTAAAAATACCGGTCATCATATTATCAATCCAAATAGAGGAATACTCTTTTTTGACATTATCATAACCCATAATGCCCATACCTTCAAAAGGCTCGCCCATCCAATTGCCAGTAAATTTTTGTTTAAGAAAGCGACCACCCAAAATTAATTTCATACTACTACTGCCTTCGGAACTCTGTGCTTTCTCACCAGGCTGCATCCAAAAACGACTGGAAGTCTTCCACTCGCCCACAAAGTGATTAAAAATTTCGTGTTCTGCTCCAGGTGCCCCAGCCTTTTTAGCCTTTTCCATCATGGCCTGCATATCTTCGGGCGTTTGCGCTTTGCTTTCTTCTGCTTGGACCGAAGCTGAAAAACTGAAACTTAATAATAGCAAAAAAATACTGATTTTTTTTAGATTCATCATAACCCTCCTTTTTGGGATTTAATTTTTTAATGAGTGATCCCACTGACTGCAATTTTTTTATTTTTTTTACCAGTTATTTATTTACTTTGTCATTGTGAGAAAAAAAATCTGTCATATTTTAACTTTAAATCAATACTCTTTATCCATCCTATAACTTGTCATCATCAACGCAACATATAGGAGCGAAACATTTTTCGCCCTGCAAAACAGGTAATAAAAAACTAAAAAAGACTAGCTTTTTTTTAAAAAATATTTATATATTTCAATAATTTATAAGATTTTCAGGGCTTCAAAAGTCCAACGCGTTGACACTGTTGGACTTTTGCCGGATGGCTTTTTAGGAAGTGATTTCGAATAAAGAACACAATAAAAATTAAGGGGGATTCTAAAACAATGAGCGATTTTTTTCAAACAAAAAGCTACCAAAATTTTTTAAAAAATCTCAAAGAGTTGAGTGATTTAGAGGCTTTGGCAGCTCCAGATAAATCACAACAAAAACGCGTTGAGGCATATTGGAAACAAGGAAAAGAAATTGCAACCTATAGCAAAAAAGTGCCTCATGGAAAAAAACAAGATTATTATAAAAGAGTTTCAAAAGACATTGAGCGCAAAAGATCACACATTTTTCACTTACAAAGTTTATACGAAGCTTTTCCCAAAGGCCTTCCCCAAGTAAAGGGCGCCGAAAAACTCAGCTGGTCGCAATACACTGTGATCATTTCTATCCAAAACAAAAAAGAGCGTCACTTTTATCTTAAACTGGCGGCCGAGGAAGACATCCCGCGCGACCGATTGCGAAGGGTTGTTAAAACCAAACTGTATAAAAAATTACAAGAGACTCGTAGCGCAAAACACCCTAACGGCATTTTGCAACGTCCGCAGGACCCCACCTATCTTTTTATTGCAGATTCCAACGGTTTGGAAAACCCCGATGCTGATAGTTTAGAGGCTTTATTGGACCAGGGTTTTCGCTCCTGGCACCGCGATCGGTTTCGGCTGCGTGGTATCAACAGCCCGGAGATGCATGGGCCCGATCATCAAATCGCTTTAGAAGGAAAACTCTTTGTCGAAAACGAACTTAAAAACGCGGCACTGATTTTGATCAAGACTTACAAGACAGACAAGTACGGCCGTTATATTGCCGATGTAATTTATCATCCGGCTTGGACAGACCCCGCTAAAGTTTTTCGCGACGGTATTTTTCTCAACCAGGTCCTGCTAGATCGCGGTTATGCCAAGTTGGCGGTGTATTAATTTTTTCTCTTCGTTCTATAAATCACATGCAACGGCTCGGCATCGCTTGCCTACCAAGGACGGAGGACTCCTCTTTGGGTTCTGATCATCTCAATCTACTTTTGATTTTTTCATTTAAATTTTTCTCAAAACCGCTGAGAAAATACCCATGAGACTCTGTGAAAGCTTTTTGATAAAGCTTCTTTGCTTTCTTGGGCCGATTAAGAGCATTTTCAAGTTCTGCCAAGAGGAACCAAGCAAGGAGCTCTTCTCTTTCTCCATAATTTTTATATATTTTATGACTTTTAACCGTTTTCGCAAAACGCTGTTGGCTCTTGGCTAAGTCTTTCGCTCTTTTTAGGTCACCCTGCTTAATAAAATATAGGGTGGTATCAAGAATAGTATTGAGTTCCTCTTCATAATGATAGGGGTCATTATATTCATACTCTTCAGAATATGGAAAATCGGCCTCTCGAAGACGAGGGTGTTTCAACTCTTTAAATTGTTTTTTTAAAATCTGATAAGAATCTACATACAGCTTTTGTGCATATTGATTTTGTCTTTTTTCCACATAAAGTTTTGCGATCGAATTAAGCAGTTCTGCTCGCTCAAAAGAGTTTTTTGGATAGAACTTATCAGTTAATGGGAGTATTGCCTGAATTTTTTCCCAACTGCCTTGTTCAACGAAAAAAGGATACCAGAATAAAATATTTGAGTTAAATAACTTTAAAGGGGCTTGACTGGGGTGCTGACGGTTCCATTGCAGTAGCTCATTAAAATAAGACAAGGCCTTTTCTTGATCATTGCCTCTTATATAGAGACTCATCAAACAGTTGAGATAAAATTCTCTTTGTAATAATGCAGGAACTTTCGCTTGTTTTAGCTCGGCATAGTTTTTTTCTTCTGAACTAGTCGCATAAGAAAAAAAAACAGGGTCTTGCAAAAATGTGGTTCCCCAACAAAGGGGCATGCCTCGTTTTATATCTGCAATAGGTCTAAATTCAGCTCGGCGGTTATTCGCTCGACCGCTTGCTGTTTCGTTAGTATCAATAGGGTGCTCTTCACCGTATGCCTCTACTCTTAACATGTAAGAAGGAAGGCCTAACTTGACAAGTTCCTTTTTCGTTTCTTCCCCTTGTAAGTGTGATATACGTAAATTATCTTCGTTAGTTCCTATAGCATCTGTATATGATATAATTGTAATGATATAATGTGAATCTGGATAAGCTTTAACAACTTCAACAACATCCTTTAAAACAGGCATTGATACTTTTTTTAGCTTAGGGTCATATTTTGAAAAATGAATCTTTTGATATACCTCCATTCCAGCTTCGACAGAAAAACAAAGAAGACATAAAAATAACAAACAAAGTCTGCGAATGATCTTTTGGGACATAGAATAGCTCCCTTCCTTTACTTCTGTGATTGATCATGAGAACGCTTAAACAAAAATAAAAAAGATATCTTATTAAAAATTTTCTTGTACCGCAAGTTGCTCGACTACACAACAACTGAAACCATATTGTTAAAATTTAGTTCAACTTTTTTACAGATTTGTTTTTAGTGAATCATTTTATTTTTAAGCAGGAGGTGTACATACACCCTTCAATTAAAGATATTTTATTCAAAAATCACCCCAATGGGTGATGTACTTTTTTTTCATATATTGAAAACTCCCATAAATAGAAAAAATAAAAACTAACTCTATCTATCCAAAAAAAACACAAACTAGCACAGCACTCAAGCAATCAAGTCAACGCTTTAATACATTTAAAAGGTGACAAATTTAAAAAGGAAAACTTTATGAAACGCCTAAATAAATTATTGTCTTTAGTTCCATTTCTTTTAACGGTTTGTCTTTTTTTTAGCTTCAGCCCAGGTCCAGCTTCTCTATTAGCTCAAGAAAAAGACCAGACTCTCATCAAAAGTAACAGGCACAGATGTATATATTTAGATGATTATATTTATATCATTAATGAAAACTTTGTGGTTTTCCAAAGTTGCCAATCACGGAAAATTATTTACCCTCACATGGCCAGTTTTAAAGTACACGAAAGCGCAGGAATCGCATCGGATAAAGATGGGGTCTATTTTGCAGGAAATTT
>JAUHYS010000002.1 GCA_030426445.1 bacterium | reverse complement strand
AACAAAATGCCTTTGGGAGTGCCTCCCACGTAGTGACCGCTGCGTCCCACACGTTGGATAAAAGCCGCAATGCTCTTGGGTGAACTTATTTGCACCACCAAATTGACCGAACCAATATCAATGCCCAATTCCATTGAGGCCGTAGCAACCAGGACGCGCAATGTACCGGCTTTGAGCCTTTGTTCAGCTTGGTGGCGATGCTCTTTGCTCATGGAACCGTGGTGCGAAGAAACCTGATCTTCGCTGAGGTATTCGGAGAGCGAACGCGCCAGACGCTCGGCCAAACGCCGCGTGTTGACAAAGATTAATGTGGTGTCGTGCTGCTCAATCAGCTCCACCAAACGCCGGTAGATTTCCTGCCAAACTTCGTTGCTCATGACAGCACTTAAAGGTGAAGGAGGCACTTCCAAACTAAGATCCAATTTGCGTTGATGACCCGTGTTAATAATTTTGCATTTGGGGATACCGGACTCTAGATTTGCGTTTCCCACCAAAAATTTTGCCACGCGTTCAATCGGCTTTTGCGTAGCGGACAAGCCGATTCGTTGTAGTGATTTTTTTTGAAATGAATTTTTATTTTTTTCTTCCAGGGAAATCAAGGCCTCGAGGCGCTCCACAGATAAGGCCAAATGTGCACCGCGTTTGTCACCCAAAAGTGCATGGATTTCATCGAGGATCAAGGTGTTGACTTGGCTTAAGAGTTTGCGTCCGCCCACACCGGTTAATAATAGATAAAGCGACTCTGGGGTGGTCACCAAAATATGCGGCGGTTTTTTCAGCATCTGTTGGCGTTCGCTGGGAGTGGTGTCACCCGTGCGGACGGCAACCTTGATTTCGACATGGGGAAGACCTTGTTGAGACAGCTCTTCTTGAATGCCTTGAAGGGGAATTTCTAAATTGCGATGAATGTCATTGCTGAGTGCTTTTAAAGGCGAGACGTAGAGCACTTGAGTTTGAGCAGCGAGTTCACCGCGTAAGCCCTGCTGGGCCATGCGATCGATGATGGCATAAAAAGCTGCCAAGGTTTTTCCACTACCCGTGGGAGCTGCAATCAAAGTGTGATGGCCGGCTAAAATCGCTGGCCAGGCCTCCTTTTGTGCAGGGGTGGCTTGGCCTAAATTTTTTTTAAACCACGCTCGGGTGGCTGAATGAAAATGATTGAGTGGCATGTTGATTAAAGGTTTAAGCTTTTTTTGAAAACGACTGAATTTTCTCTTCTAAAAAATCAATAACTTCTTTTTCGGATTGACGTTTTGCGGTTCGGTTGAGTTCATGAATACCCATGGGAGAAGTCGCATTGATTTCAATGAGTTTATTGTCGATTAAATCCAATCCAACAAAATCCAAACCCAGCTTTTGCAAATGAGGTTGAAGTTCTGCGATGAGTTTTTTTTCGGTAGCCGTTGCTTGAGCTTTTTTCGCTTTGCCTCCAGCATGTAAATTGGCGCGATGTTCTCCGCTTGCAGGGACTCGTTGAAAGGAGCCAAGAATTTCACCTCCTAAAAGTAAAATGCGTTTATCTCCCTTTTTTGCTTGAGGTAAATATTCCTGAGCAATGATATGTTGTGTAAAATTTTGCGTCATACTTTCTAAAATGACATTGAGATTATCGCTTTGGCCCTGCCGAATATAAAAAATGCCTCGACCCCCGGCCTCTCCAATGGGTTTTAAAATACTCCCTTGTTTTTGCCCTTTGATGAAAGCCATCAAATCTTGACGATTGGCGCTGATGAGGGTTTCTGGAATCCAGGCTTGAAAGAGCAAGGTAAGAATTTTTTCATTGGCGAGTAAGATCCCTTTTGGGTGATTCATCATATAGACTTTTGAAGAAAGCAATTGTAAGAGGTATAAATGATGTAAATATTCTAGATTAAAAGGGGGGTCTTTTCTGAGTAAAATGGCATCAAAGTCCTCTAGATTGTCTTTTTGAGTGGACAGCACTTGATACCAGGCATTTTTTTGTCTAGAGTTTAAAATCTTGAGTTCTTGAACTTGAGACTCTAGGCTAAGGCCTTTGGCGTTTAAATCTTTAGGAAGTGCAAAAAAAACACGGTGCTTGCGTTGGTAGGCTTCCCGCATCAAAGCCAAACTGGTTTCAGCAATGGGATCAAAGTTTTGCAGGGGGTCGGTGATAAAAAGCAGTTTTAACCTTTTTTGGGGTCTTTTTTTCTCAGTAGGCATGAGTGGATCATAATTATGAAAAATCGACAAGTCAACACAGATCAAGTGAATACCCGTTTAGATCACTTTTTGGTCGAGCAGCTAGCCTGCAGTCGCAAAAAGGCGAAACAGCTCATTGATGAAGGCCGTATTTTTATTGGGGATCGCAAAATTATTATTGCCTCGTGGAAGCTTCAAGCCGGAGACTCGGTTAAAATTTTAGAGGAAAATGAAAAAGCCAATATGCCTCGGAGAGAGCGCTATCTTAAAATCTATTACGAGGACCCTTATCTGTTGGTGGTAGAAAAACCACCCGGAGTCGCCTGTGCTCCCAGTGCTCAAACTTTAAGTTCCACCTTAGTCGATGATATCAATGATTATTTAAAAAGAGTGCATCCCGAAAAACCACACCCCTATGTAGGGCTGATGCACCGTTTGGATCGAGAGACCAGTGGAGTGATGGTGTACACACTTTCTCATCGCGCTAATAAACTCTCTCAGCAATTTAAAAACCATACTATTAAGCGGAGTTATTTGGCGATGGTCGAGGGGAGTGTGCAAAATTTCCAAGGCCAGGTCAAAACTCAACTTGCTCAAGATAAGAGTAGAAAAAAAATGCAGGTCTTGACCGGTGGCAAAAATGCTAAGGGGAAGCAGGCCTTTACCGAATTTTTTGTGAAAGAGCGCTATCAAAAAGTCACTTTATTAGAGCTCAAACTCAAGACAGGGCGAACTCACCAAATTCGTGCTCATTTTTCTAATATGGGTCATCCGGTGGTAGGGGATAAGCTCTACAAAAGTCATATCAAAGCTTCGCGTCATTTATTGCATGCGAGTTATTTAGAATTTAAACACCCTCTTAGCGGAAAAAAATTGACTTTTCGCTCTAAAGCCCCCAAAGATTTTCAACAGTTGCTAGAGCGTTTTAGAAAAGAGGGCTTGAGGCTCTAAAGTTATTATTTCAGATGTTTGATTTAAGATGAAGGTGAATCAAAATGATTCCACGCACTTTTCGCTTTGATAAATTTTCTTTTAACCCTTCCAAAGTTTTGGAGCAGTCTTCTACTTCACCTAATCAAAGAGCCGAAGCCCCTAAGCGTGTTCAGGCGGACCTTAAAGAGCCTCAATCGGGTTTATCAGAAGGTAAAGCTCAACCCTCAGAAGATCATTTTTCTGCATTACGGTCTAAAGTTCCTGAGCTGCCCCATTCTCCTTTTAAAGTGAGATCTCTATGGAAGCGGGGTGGAGAGGAGCTTGCCCTTTTTCAACACCCCGCAAAGATGTTATTAGGCTACCATGGGACTCAATCGGGTTTTAAGGCTTTGGGTGCTGCCTTGGGATTAGCCAAAAAATTTCAATGCCCTTTGACTATTTCAGAGATATTGACAAATACCGATTTAGATGAGGACTTTTTAGAGACTCAGGAAGAAGTTCTCCAAAAGAAAATGCAAAAGGTTTTTGATAAATTTTTTGACCCCGCCTATCGAAAAAAATACCCGCCTCAAGTGAAGGTAGCGGGTAGTTACCAGACAGTGGATGGATTACTGCATCTGGCGCATCAAGACTCCTGTGGTTTGATGATAGTCGGAAGGAGTGCAAAAAACCGCAGTAAGATGGAGCAATTGCAAAGTATTCCTTCTCAACTCATTCAAAAAGCGCCTTGTCCGGTTTTGGTTTGGCCAGAAAATCGCGACTCTCTGAAAGTGCGCAACATTATGGTGCCCACAGATGGGACACCGATCTCTTATAGTGCGATGGCCCAAGCGATTGTGCTTTGCAAAACTTTTTCAGCGGACATGTTTTTGTTTCAAGTCACAGAACAAGCCGCTCAAGGGGCTAATGAAGCGACTTCTAAAGCTCAGGATATGATGAAGAACATGGATTTAAAGGATGTTAATCATGATCTGATGACAGGTCAAGGCAGTATTACCGATACCATTGCAGATTTTTGTGATAAGCAAAGTATTGACTTGATCGTCATGGCTACCCACCTTTCGCCTTTGCCAGGCCAGGTCATGCCAAAGAGTTTAACGGTGGAAGTCATGCACCGAGTCAAGGTGCCCGTGATAGCTGTTCATGGAAAGGGTTAGAAATCCACTCGGCTTCCAGGAACGATATTCAGTTCTTGCGAAAGCCCACCATTAATTTCCAATACATATTGATAGGGTCCTTCGGCGTAGCGAGGCGTGGTTGTTTGCGGAGTTGCGTTATGAACAATGGAAATAATTTTTTTATCGGAACTGATGAAAATAATATCTAAAGGGATGAGAGTGTTTTTCATCCAGAAAGGACTTTCTCTTAGCTCCGAAAATATAAAAAGCATGCCTTTATCTGGGTCAAGTTCCTGGCGATACATCAGGCCTTGGGCGGTTTCGCTGGGTTCATCTGCAATTTCTACTTCAAAGGTGGCGAGTAAGGTTTCATCTTGAGAAAAAATCTTGACCGTTTGAGTCTCTAGATTTCCGTTTCCGCATGATGATGTTGTGAAGCTGAAGACACATAGAAAACAGAAAACATAAAATACAAGCTTTGATTTATTTTTGTTCATTTGTTTTTTCCTTTGTTTGTTTTTCACTTGGTTGATGGGTTAATTTTTTCTGCTGAGCGGATTGTCGAAATTTTGCTTCGGCTTCATAAGTTGAGATGCGCTCTTGTGAGGAAATCACTTTTTCATTCGAGTTTTTTAATTGTTCTTTGATTTCTTTCAGTTCTTCACGCTTGGAATAAAACTCATTGAGCTTTTCAATCTTCTTTTTAATCAATTGTGGATTGGGATAAGTATGGGCTAAAGTTTGATAAAGCTCAATCGCTTCTTTAAATTTTCCCTGTCTTTCGTAGATGTTGGCAAGCAGAAATTGCATTTCGATTTTGATTTCGCTTTCGGGATATTTTTCCAGTGCGATCTCCAAGAGCTCACGTGCTTGTATGACATCTTCCTGTAGAAAAAAACTATTCGAAATTTGAAAAAGAATGCGATCAGCCAACTTTGTATTCGGACTCTTTTCGATAATGCTTTTGAACTCGTCTCTTGCTAAATCATATTGATTATTTTTTAAAGCGAGCAAAGCCCTGGTATAGCGCCACTCGTCAGCTGATTGAGAATGAGGAAATGTCTCCATAAGTTTTTGATAGGCTTGACGTGCCTGAGAATAGTTTTCTGCCTTTTCGTACATTTCGGTGCGGCGTTTAAGGGCCTCAAAAGCTTGAGGAGATTTCGGGTATTTTTTTGCGAGCATCAGATAGGATTTGTCTGCCTGGTTTAAATCATTTCGCGAATAATGATGAATATTGCCAATGCGCAAAAGAATTTCTGGCGCTTTTTTGTGCTCAGGGTTGAGTTTGAGTGCGTGAATATAAGCCTCAACGGCTTCGGGTAAGGATTGATTTTGATAGGCGAGTTCTCCCAATTGAACATAATCGGCAAAGCTACGGGGTTGTGAGTAATAATATCCCAACACGATGGCCAGAATAATGAGTGGAATCAAAAGGAATTTTTTTCTTAGCAGCTTCAAAAGAAAGGACTACTCCTGATCGTTGTCGTCTTCACTTTCGGCGAGTTGTGCTACCGCAGTGACTTTTTCTCCCTCCTCAGGATGAATCAAACGGACCCCTTGTGTGTTACGGCCTATAATAGAGACACTATTGACCGCCATGCGTAAAATTTTGCCTTGGGTGGTGACAAACATGACTTCGTCTGTTTCTTTAACTTGTTTAATCGCCACCACCTGACCGGTTTTTTCTGTGACTTTCATGGTGATGATGCCGGAACCTCCACGGCCTTGTGGGCGGTATTCATCAATCGATGTGCGTTTGCCCAAACCATTTTCGGATACGGTAAGAATGGCTGCTTCCTGATTGATGACTTCCATCCCCACCACACGGTCATCTTTACTGAGTTTTATGCCTTTGACTCCACGAGCCGTGCGGCCCATAGCGCGGACTTGGTCTTCGTGAAAACGAATCGTCAATCCTTTGGCCGTCCCTAAAAATAGATCGTCTTTGCTGCTGGTAATCGCAGCAGAAATCAACTGATCGCCTTTGTCAATGCTAAGAGCAATGATGCCTCCCACACGTGGATTGCTAAAGGCCATGAGGTCAGTTTTTTTGATGATGCCCTTTTCGGTACACATTACAATGCACTTGCCTTCTTCGAACTCACGCACGGTGAGGATGGCCGCCATTTTTTCGTCATCGGCAAAGTTAAGCAAGTTCACAATTGCTTTACCTTGGGTGGCGCGCCCGCCTTGCGGAATTTCATGAACTTTGAGCCAATAGAGTTTTCCCTTCGTGCTAAACACTAAAAAGTAACTGTGCGTAGAAGCAATGAAGAGCCTTTCTACAAAGTCTTCTTCTCGGGTGGTCATGCCGGTTTTGCCACGGCCCCCGCGGCGTTGCGCACGGTAAATGCTAATGGGATTGCGTTTGATATAGCCGCGGTGCGTGATGGTGACCGCCATGTCTTCGTCTTGGATGAGGTCTTCGATGCTGATCTCTTTTTGCGCACCAATGATTTCGGTACGTCTTTCATCACCATATTGTTTTTGGATTTCTTTGAGTTCGTCTGCGATCACTTTAAAGATGAGTTCTTCATTGGCCAAAAGTTCTTTAAGCTTTTTGATGAGCGCTAAAATTTCTTCGTATTCTTGAATAATCTTGTCGCGTTCAAGTCCAGTCAATCTTTGCAAGCGCATTTCTAAAATGGCCTGGGCCTGAATCTCGCTGAGTTTAAAACGTTTGATCAAGGCGGCTTTGGCAGCGGGTGGGTTTTCGGATTTTTTGATCAGCTCCACCACTTCGTCAATATTTTCTACCGCAATTTTGAGGCCCTCTAAAATATGAGCCCGTTCTTCGGCCTTGCGCAATTCGTACATGGTGCGGCGAATCACTACTTCGCGGCGGTGATCCAAAAAGAGTTGCAGCATGGACTTGAGCCCCAAGATTTGGGGCTGTCCGTGAACAATAGATAAAAAGATAATTCCAAAACTGGATTGCATGGCCGTGTGTTTAAACAATTGATTGAGCACGACTCCCGCAACTGCATTTTTCTTGAGTTCCACCACCACACGAATCCCTTCGCGGTCAGACTCATCACGTAAATCCGAGATGCCTTCGACCTTGGCATTGCGAACCAGGTTTGCAATTTGCTCCATGAGCTTAGCCTTGTTCACTTGATAGGGTAGCTCGGTAATAATGATGGCCTCGCGATCGCCACGGGCAATCTTTTCGATCACAGCGCGGGCCCTCATTTTAATGATGCCTCGACCTGTGCTGTAAGCCTGAAGAATGCCTTCACGCCCTGTAATAAAACCTGCAGTGGGAAAATCCGGACCCGGAATAAATTGCATGAGTTCTTCTAATGTAATCTTAGGTTTTTTAATCAGGGCTAATAAAGCGCCAATCACTTCTTTTAAATTATGAGGAGGGATTTTTGTGGCCATTCCCACGGCGATTCCATCCGAACCGTTGATGAGCAAGTTAGGAACACGAGTGGGTAAAACGCTGGGTTCGGTGGTGGAGTTATCAAAGTTTTCGACAAAGTCTACGGTTTCTTTATCGATGTCGGCCAGCATTTCTTCGGCTAGTTTGTGCAAGCGTGCTTCGGTGTAACGGTAGGCCGCGGGTGGGTCTCCATCCACTGAGCCAAAATTTCCCTGCCCATCAATCAGTGGATAGCGTAAGTTCCAAGGCTGGGCCATGCGCACCAAAGAATCATAAACTGCGCTATCACCATGGGGGTGATATTTTTTAAGAACTTCCCCAACCACACCTGCGCATTTGCTAAAACGTTTGTTGCTTAAAAGGCCTTCTCGAAACATGGCGTATAAAATACGGCGGTGCACGGGTTTGAGACCGTCACGGACATCAGGCAGCGCCCGCCCGATAATGACGCTCATGGAATAATCCAGGTAGGCGTCTTTCATTTCGTCTTCGATGTTAACTGGAATAATTTCAGCCGAAACAGGCATGTTTTGTCTCCTCAAGTTTAGATAGAAAAACTACCTAGCTGCTTGTTAAACCCTTGTCAAATCAATAGAGGTGGTTGAAAAATGCGAATCAAAAGGGGACTGCCTTTCATGAACTTTAGAAATGAGACTAGCCAGGATTTTAATGCTTAAAAAAACACCGACCTAAAGTTCAAAGAGTAGAAAGATAGAAAAAAATTTTTTAAAAAATTGAATAAAATTAAATGGTTATGCTATTTATGCGTCGGAGTCCTACGCTTCCGACGTTTTTTATAAAAGGCTAAATTTTGTCTAATTTTATAAAATGGTTGAGGAATTGATAAGAGTTTTGAACATAACTGTTTCTATCATTTATTTTAAACTTAGCCAAGCCCTTTGTGGGGTGAGTCTTGCTAGTATTTGTCAGGGGCCACTGGGCCCTGAGTTCTTCGCTTGTGCCAAAAAAGACATTCACATCCATATCGTATTTTGTGCCGGGAACATTGTAAAGGCATTGGTCTTGCGCCTTGCAATTAATCTCACTAGAAAATTGCCATAAGCTATATTCTTCCCAAGTTCCCTTTGGAAACTGCGGAATATCTTTACGAAAGCGTGCATACCAAAGCGGTGTTTTGGCAAAAATACTTTGCTTGCCTTTTTCACTTGAGATTTTTTTGGCGCTAAGGTGATTCACGTAAAGGACCGGGTATCGCCCTGTTTTAAGATGAATGTGTTTAATGAACTGACGAGCTTGATCCAATGACATAAATTTTGAGCTAATAGCTCCGAGGTCCAAGGCAATGAGTTCATTGTTTGTTGGTTTTGCGACATTTAGGTAGTGATCTGCTTGAGCAATGGGGTCTCCCGGTCGACCTAAGTGGTAGGAGCCCCATAAATAGCCGCGTTTTAGGGCCTCTTTTTTTCGAGCTGCGTATTCTTTGTCAATGCGAAAACCCTCACTGGCTTTATGAATAATCGCGACTACACGTTTGTCTTTGGCTAACTCATCCCAGTTGATTTCGTTTCCCCAATAAGCATCAATGATGAGAGCGGTTTTTTTATTTTCCCAAGGGATATAATATTGAGAAGGCTTTTTTGGTTTTTGTGAAACTTTGGCAAAAGATGGACTACAGAACATGGCACTTAACAGAAGTACGAGCGCTAAGGTGAGCTTTTTCATAGAATGTCTCCTTATGGGGCTTACTGTCTATGAGATCTAATAAATTCTGCTTCTTAGCTAAGCAGTATTGCCATAAGTGATCAAGTGAATTTAGTTTTATTATCAAAGGTTTAAAAAATCATTGAAAAGTAGTATTTAATATAGTACTTTTTTAGAATGGAAAAGATATCAATTAATGAGATTAAAAAAAAATTTGCTCATTGGGCCAATAGAGTTGCACAGGGAGAAGTCATTCATATTACAAAGTATAATCGTCCTTATCTTAAGCTAACTCAAATTGCAGAAGAAGCTTTGCATTATGGTGAGAGGTTTGGAAAGGCGGATCTGAAAATGGATCTGAAAATAGGTCTAAAACGAGCTTCTAAAGGTCGCTATTTAAGCGTTTTGGCTGAGGATCGTTCCCGTGGCTGATTTGGTTTTTTTAGATACTTCAGCATATTTATGTGTCTTGCTAGGAGAGGATTCATCCTCTCAACTTAGCCGTTGGCTTCAAGGTAAGGATTTATGTTGCAGTGCATTGCTATGGATAGAAACAGAACGCAATTTAGTGCATATGACTCGCCAAAAACTACTGAGTGCCAAAGATTACCAGCTTGCTTTTACTCAAGTGAAACAAGATGTGGACCTTTTTTTAAGCCAGGAAATCAACCTTAATCTTTGTTTAAGTGGAGAGTTCCCAGCAGTAAAAATGCCCCGTTCAAATGACCTTGTTCATCTTCGCTCAGCCTTATGGTTTTTCCGCTATCGAAAACTCAAAGCTTTTGTTTCTCTTGATAAAGATCAAAAACAAGCTGCTCATGAGCTTGGCTTGCCTATGTCGGAATTCTAAGAGTAAATTTGTTTCCATGCTTAAAATTAAGGGCCTTTAAGACCTTAAAATTTGGTTAAATGAGGTCTAAAAAGACCTATTCAACAGACCCAAAACATAAAAAAACGGAACCCTAATTATTAAGGTTCCGTTTTTGAATCTTTCGCTCTTAATTTTTTAAGCTCTTTTTAAAATTTATTTCTTCCTTTTTCTTAAAAGTAGCGAAACTAATAAAGCAGATAAGCCGCTAAAAGAGAACCAAGATATCGAGCTGATACTTAGTTGGCAGCCACCGCCAGTGCTTCCGCCACCGGTGCCTCCTGTGCCTGTTTCTGTCGTGCCTCCACTTTGATCCACTTCGGGTTCGGGATTTGCAGTGGCGGCAATTTCCCAGGTGGCTGCAAAGGCATTGCGCGCTGTGCTAAAGTTTTCGTTAGTTTCGTCATGGCCAAACATGCCGTTACCGTCAGTTTTCTTTTCGTCGCCTTCGTCTAAATCAACGCGGCGGAAAGAGCCTCCATCTGGATGAGGGGCAGCCAAGCTTTGTTGGTCTACCATCTGTGTATCGTCGAGATACATGCTCATTGCGTCGTTGTCATCCGGTCCATCGATTTCGACTAGAGACTTATAGACGCGGAGTTCAAAGTCATCTCCCCAATTGACGATGTCACAGTCGCTGACCAAGTCGCGTTTGAGTTGGTCATTCCAATGATAGCGATAAAGTTACCTTGAGTCGGGTAGAGGTACTTGAGAGTCCCAACAGGAAATCTTTGTGAGTTTTCTTTGTCGCTAAAGTAGCCAATCATCTCAATGGAAATCATCATCTTAATCGATTGCTTAGCATCGTACAATGACTTGGCATGTACATAACTTCCTATGTGTTGAGTTCTAAAATAAGGTGGTTCTTCCAAAGTATAAAAGGCAAAGGTAATGGCCTGATCCAGCTTGGGTTTATTTTTACTAAAGAGTCGAGCGATTTCCAAAAGACCGGCTACTCCGCTGGCATTGTCGTCGGCTCCGGGAGTTCCTTCTGCACTGTCGTAATGCGCTCCTAAAACAATCAAATGGCTCTTGTCTTTTTGATAATGACAGAGAACATTTTGATACTCAATCTCTTGAACTTTAAAGCTCTGTATTTCTGGTTCGAGCTGATATTTATGGCAGAGTTCAAAAATATAATCGGCGATTTTGTTTAAACTTTTAGGATGAAGATGATTTCGTGGAGCCTCTTGTTCGACCAAAAATTTAACGTGTTGTTTAAGCTTTTCTTCATGAGCCAAAGGAGCCGATTGAACAGCCGTTGATTGCATGACTGGATTAACGACCCAAATATAAATGACAGTCACGCTGATTAAGGCGAGTAAAAAAAGGTGTTTAAAAATTTTGAAGATTTTTTTCATGAATGCTTTTGGGAGCTTGATAAATTAAATTCTAAAGAGAACTCTATTTTATTTCAAAGAATAATCCAGTCAATGAAAGAAAAAAGCACTTGTCGCTTAAAGCTTACGCAAAACAGGGCAACAAGTCGGCAGCACTTGCGATTAATATTTGTCCTGTTTTTCCTTTCTTGAGTTGCCATTGCTTTGCTTTTTTGACGATTTGAATGCCGTGTTGGCAAGCAGTGGACTGCATGAATTTGCTAAAATGGGATGCAGGGACTGTTTCTTTTCCTTTTTTAGACCTCGGGTAATTTTTTTATGATAGGGGGAAATCGAAAAACAATAATAAAGTTCTTCAAGTAGCTTGATCCACCTTTTCACGGTTTGATGGGTGACTTCAAGAATTTCACGTAAGCGATTGAGGCTTAGGGGAGCACCAACGCGTTCAGGGAGCAATAGTGAAAATAGCGGCCTAATAGACTGTCACCGCCTTTTTTCTAGACATTTAAACGTGCGCTTCCTGTGACAAGGATATCGATTGGAAACTCTAAAGTATCAAAAATCCCTTTGAGTTGCCTTTTCCAGGCGCGGGCTTTGTGAATTTCGTCTAACACTAAAAGAGGAGTTTTTTTTGATTTTGCTGGAAAAATATTTTTGGGATTCTTTGTCCATTGCCGCAGAAATTCAACCTCGTCCCAATTATAGTAAGAACCCCATTTTCTTTTTTTAGAAGCATCTTTGCTAGAGTCGTTTTTCCACATTGCCTGGGTCCGGAAATAAAAGCCATTTTATGATGATGAAAAGCAAAATTTTGGATCGCCTGATAAAGGTATCTATCGTTCAAATGACTTTTTTATGATAATATCATAAAAAAGTAAATATGAGCATGACGAAGGCAGCGTTCTTAAAAAACATATTCAAGATTCTGACTTTTAGCCTAGGCCAATAGCTTTAAAACCCATTTGCCACGGTAGTGCTTCCACTGTGTTAATTTTTTGCGCTTGAGGTCTTTAAGTTATGTGTACTAACGGTGGCTTATTCTCACTTGAATGAGTTAATAAAGAATTCATTAAACTAAAGCACTCAAGAATTTTGCAGCCGGCAATAAGTGAATTCCATTTTGTACATAATCTCTGAAGTTTTGGTAAGTCACTTGAAAGCTAAACGGAATATCCAAGCGTTTTTGAAAATACTTGAGGTGAGACGAAATTTGATCAGACTTAAACTTTGCTTCAACAACAAACCATACTTTTCTCTTAAGTGTCACGACAAAATCAACTTCACGTTTATCTACATCGCGTAGGTAATACAATCCCATGGGATAACCCTCAGTATCCTCTAAAAAATGGCAAAGTTTTAGTAAATGAGAAGCCATTAGGTTTTCAAAACGAAGTGCGGGGTCATCAATTAAGGTCCAATCCCAAAGATAGACCTTGGCCTCTTTTTTTAAAGAGCGAATTTTTGAACTGCTGAAGGGCTGAATCCGAAAGCTGTAATACAAGCGGTCTAAGACATCCATCCAATGACTGACCGCACGGTGGCTAACTTCTAAATCCTCCCGTAAAGAATTTAAAGAAATAGGTGATCCAATTTTTTCGGGTAAGAGATCGGCGAGTAGTTCTAAGCTAGCAAGATCACGGATGTTCTCTAAGTCACGGACATCTTCCCTAAAAAATCTGTCTAAGCGTTCTTTCTGCCAACGGCGATGGTTTTGGGGAGAAGCTTTGAGCAGAGGTTCGGGGAAACCGCTATAGTCAAATAATCGTTCTAAGTTTTCTTGTGCCTTGTCTAAGTCTTTGTCTTTAAATTTGAGTTTTTCTGAGGGCTTTAATTTAGGGAGTTGTTTGCTGAGTTCATTTAAAGAAAAAGGGTGCAGTCGTAGGTGGTGATAGCGACCTTGTAAAGAATCTGAACTACGGCGATAAAGATCCATGCGTGCGGAACCTGTAATTATAAACTGATAGTGATCTTTGTGAACATCGTATTCGCCTTTAATAAAGCCTTTCCAAGTTCGGTATTTGTGGAGTTCATCTAAGACAATGCAGGCAGGGGCCTCTGGCCATTGAACATTTAATATTTGCTTGCGATGTGAGCGGTTGTCCCAGTTTAAATAAGCCGAGTTTTTAGCTTGGGTTAAAATTTGTTGGGCTAAGGTTGTTTTGCCAACCTGACGAGGTCCAGCCAAAAAGACCATTTTTTTCGATTTAAGGTCTTGTAAAATCGCAGGAAATAGTGAACGGGCCTTCATGCTAATAATTTTGCCTCAAAGCAAAAAAAAAAGCAATTTATTTTGCCCCAAAGCAAAAAAAATAGTATTTTTCATTCTGCTGGTTTTAAAAATGAAAATGATATGTTAATCAATGGCAAAAATTTTGTTTTTTTACGCAATCTATGATAGAAATAAGCCGATAAATGAATAGGTAGCGAGTATGGTTCAAGTTTGGATAAAATAAGAGGTTTTTATGCGTAAGTTTTCGTTTTTATTATTATTTTCTTTTATGTTGTGGAGCTCTTCTACACAAGCACAATATTATGGTGGCACGGGTTATTATAACGATATTGCAAATTATTCATATTTTTGGAACTATGCCACCAACGCACAAAAAGCTATGTTTGGGATCGATCAATTTTTTGGAGCCCTTAATTACTCCGTTGACTACCACCGCAGAACCCGAGCGGCCGAAAAGGCAATTAATGCAGGCCGCAATCAACTCGAAAATTACCAATCTCTTAAACGTTATGTAACCGAAGGCACCCCACCTTTTGCCAGCCACGGTCCGGACGGAAAACTGCGTTCCGAAAAAATTAATTGGGAAGATGTACATAGCATTGATGGCAGTGGTTTTGGGGATAATCCTTAAAGTTTTTTTAATGTTAAAAAGGGTTTGCTTTATATTTCTCTTCTAGTATTTTTCATGCTTTAGTCGACTTAGCATTTAGGTTTCTCTAAATAAAAAAGCCTTATCGTAAATTTAAGACAAGGCTTTTTCATTTTTGTTTAATTCTAACTATTATCGCGTGCTGCCACTGGTAGTACCCTTAAGAGTTGCGCTTCCACTATTATATACCGAAATTGGAGCAGTTATTGTGACAGAGCTACCATCTCTACTCATCATAAAGTCATCGGAAGAAATAGTAGCCTTATAAACTGTTCCTCCATCTGAAAGGTAAACATGTAGAGAATCAGAGTTCGTTGCATGTTGACTATTAAAGGTTAATGTATTGACAGTAGAACCCGTTGCGGCATCAGTTGTCGTTACGGATAAACCCTTGATGGTTTCAAACGCATGAGAACTCATTGTAAACCCCAATGTTCCGAAAGCAAAGCCAGCTAAGGCAATATAGCTTAAAAGTCTCTTCTTCATTTTTCTTTCCTCCACAATTAAATTAAGGTGCAGTTTACCCCATATGGGTTGAAAGCTTCCAACTCATTTGACTGTTTTCTTATTTTTGATTTTTTTAAAAGGCCGTACACTTTATAAGAATGGCGAGTACGGTCCCTCCCTCTTTTTAACTCTAACCAAGCATCCATGTATAATTATGAAAGACTAAAAATAGAATGGCAAGTCGCCTTTGATTATTTAGAATTTTTTTAATGACTCCAATATAAGCCCAAGAAAACACAAGCAGCAAAAAGCAAACGATAAACAATATAAAACAAAAAGGAATATTTTTTTAAAAAATAGAGCATATACTTAATCGCCAAAAAACCGACAATAGCGCTAGTGAGAATGCCAATCAAAACAGGCAGGTCAAAACTTTCATTAAAAAATTTGGGGAGTTTTAAAATGGCTGCTCCCAATACTGCCGGGGTGCTTAACAAAAATGAAAAACGTGCCGCTGAGCTGCGGTCCAGGTTACGAAAAAGCCCGCCAGTAATGGTGACCCCTGAACGACTGGTGCCAGGAATCAATGCTAAACATTGGACAATACCAATAGACAGAGAGTCTTTCCAATTGAGCTGCTCCATATTTCTATTTTTTTGACTGCGGCGGTCTGCCCAGCCGAGCAAAATACCAAAGCAAGCCATATTCATGCCGATAATCCAAGCCTGCCGCCATTGGTTTTCGATAGCGTCTTCAAACGCTAAAGCAAAAATGACTACCGGAATGGTGCCTAGGATGATCAGCCAAATCAGGCGTTCGTACTCGTTGAGCTTTTCTTTTTGTTGAGGGATCTTTTTTAGTGAAGAAAAAAAAGCCGCAGTAAGTTTGATCCAGTCTTTGTAAAAAAAAGCCAAGAGAGAAATGAGCGTGCCCAAGTGTAATGCGATATCAAAAGCCAGACCAGGTGAATCCATCTTGAACCACTCGTTAAACATATAGAGGTGGGCTGAACTTGAAATAGGAAGGAATTCTCCCAGGCCTTGAACGATTCCTAATAAAATGGCTTCCCAAATTTGCATGTTTTTTCTTTATTTATTCTAAGCTTTTTAAAGAAAAGTCGTTTTTTTAAACACCCACTCTTCAAGCACAGTCTATAAATTTTGAATAGAGTTTTTTCTTATTTTTCTTTGATTTGAAAACTGCGTGATAAAATACTCTCGGGCATTTTTTGATAATTATATCGATTACAAAATTTGACTGAGATAGCATAGCTGCCTGCTTTGAGTTTTTGAGGAAGCTGAGTGAAAATTTTTCTGGCTTGGGCTCGTGTCTGTATAATGGGGCAAGCTTCTTCTTTAGAAACTTCTGAAGGAAAAGTTAATGCCAGTTCAGCTATTTTTTGTGGGGCTTCATTTTCCTCAAGTTTAACCAGTGAAATTTGAGCGGGGACTCCAATAGGAAATTGAGTGATCCGCATAAATTTTAAATCGATTTTTTCTCCGGGGTAATAAATATCAAAGTCACTTTGTAAAATGATCTTAGCATTTTGCTGCGGAGTTTTGTCTTCGGTTTTACTGGTTGTCGCTCCCCAATACCTTGCCGGACCGGTGTCTAAATGAAAGTGTGCGCTGCCGTACCAACCAATCCCACAACAGTTTAAATTTTTTACGTATTCAAAAACTTGAGAAGAGGCTACTTTACTAAGTTTTAAGTCGGCAGCTGCGCCTTCGATATGCATGCTGGATTGGGCAGCGAGCTTGCCTTGATTACGTAGGCCCTGATTATTTTTTGGACTGCGGTATCCCGAACGCAGGGTGTAGTTGCCTCCATTAAGTTGGTCTTGTAGGTAGTCCATCATTTCAATAAAGCGCAGAGAAAGTCTTTCGTGCTCCTCTTGCCAATTCGCCTTAAAAAGTTGATGAATTTTTTTAAGAGCGGCTTCTTGATACGCTCCTTGTGCGTTACGAAATACAATGGTTTGTCCTTGCAGAACTAAGGAACCATCTCCCCTATAAATAAAGCGTGAAGGCTTGAGCGTGCTCTCTTGAGCCTGTAAGGAGAAGAAGAAACTTCCCATCAATAAAAGAGAGAGAAAGGGAATGAAAACTTTTTTAAGGGGGCTTGTCATTTCGATGATCCTTATATTGCATTTCTTATTAAATTTAGCTAACGCATGGAACATGATAATAGGTCTTACTGGAAAAAATGCTTCTGGCAAGGGTGAAGTTGCCAAAGTTTTGCAAGAAGGCGGTTTTTATTACCTTTCTTTATCGGACCAACTTCGAGAAGAATTGCTTCATCGAGGCATGGAAGTGACCCGTGAAAACCTCATTAAAGTAGGGCAAGAAATGCGCCAACTTTATGGGGGAGGGGTTTTGGCGGATCGCGCTTTGCAAAAGATCGAGATCGATAAAAACTATGTGGTGGATTCAATCCGCAACCCACGCGAAGTCGAAGTATTGCGGCGTCTCAAAGATTTTAGATTGGTTCATGTGATTGCTCCAGTGGAGGAGCGTTTTGCCCGCATCAAATCAAGAAAACGCGAGGGAGATCCGCAAGATTTACCGGCCTTTCAAGAACTTGAAAAGCGCGAAGCCCAAAACGCCGATCCCAATGCCCAACAATTGGATGCCACGGCCCTTTTGGCCGATGCAGGCTTAGAAAATTCTTTAAGCCTCGAAGAATTAAGACAGCGCGTTAAAGAACTCATTCGTCAATTTTCTTCACAAAAAAAAAGACCTGATTGGGACGAATATTTTATGAACATCGCCCAAATGGTTGCGCTGCGCAGTAATTGCATGAAGCGCAAAGTTGCGGCCGTGATTGTTCGGGATCGTCGCATTATTTCGACGGGCTATAATGGGACTCCGCGTGGGATTAAAAACTGCAACGAAGGTGGCTGCCCGCGTTGTCACTCCTTTGAGAAATCCGGTGTCAGCTTGGGCGAATGCTTTTGTAGCCATGCCGAAGAAAACGCCATTGTGCAGGCGGCTTATCATGGGGTGAGTATCAAAGGAAGCAGTCTGTATTCGACTTTTTCGCCTTGTTTGATTTGTAGCAAGATGATTTTAAACAGTGGAATTAGCGAAGTGATTTATAGCTCCCAGTATGAAATGGGTGTGGAAACGTTAAAACTCTTGCAAGAAGCTGGAATCATTGTGCGTCAGCTGGGATCTCGCTAGCCTTTGTGTTGATTTCTTGCAGTTTATTTTTACAAAACTGGATAAGCTTTTTGACTTCTTGATCGTCTTTGATTTTTTGAGCCTTGAGAAGTTCTTGATAGGCCTCTGCGTATTTTTTTTCTTTCATTTTTTTTCGTGCAGATTCCATAATTTTTTCTCGAGATTTTGGCTGTTCTTCTTTAGAGTTTGTTTCTACAGTTTCAGGGCGACTCAGAGACCCTCCTGCATGAGAGCTTTTGGATTCAGTATCATATTTAATAGGAGAAGATGTGCTTCCAATGGGCTTCTGATTTTTAGGAGGGCTCGCTTGTGGGCCGCTTAGGACTAAAGACTTTTCTTGCGGTGAAGGTATTTGTGGACTCATGGGTGCGGTGGAAGGCTGAACTGAAGTTTTAGGTTCTGCTAAATCTGCCATCGGTGCTGCCGCTTCAACCGTGTCATCCTTGAGTTTATTTTTATTTTCATTCGCAAAAAAAGTGCCCCCCGAATCCGCTTCGCCTTTTTTATCTATCCGATCCTCAGTCGCTACCCTGGGTTCGGACTTGAGTTTGCCTTCGAGTGAGGGTTTTTCTGGGTAGCCTCTTTTAGATCGCATTCCCTCTTTTTGATTGGAATAGAGCAGGTCATAAGCATTGCTTGCGATCGATTTTTGTTCGTTGAGTGATTTTTCCTTTCTTGCAATTTGGGTGGGTTGAGGCTCTTTGGCAGTTTTAGGAGCTTGATCTTCTTGTTCTATATTAGAGAGAGTCGCGGGCGTTTTTTCACTCGCTGTTTCAAAGTTGAAAGAGTATTGTTTTGGAGCTTGGTTTTCTTGACTGAAATAATTTGAAAAATAAGTAATGCCTAGAACCAGGACGGCCATTGCTGCAACCAAACTGAGGGGCTTGAGCCAATGTGTTTTTTCTTTTTTATCTTCTTCAATAGCCTGTTTGGCTGCTTTGAGAATACGGGCACGGGTCAGTTCGCTAGGCTGTATATCAAAGGGTAATTTTTTAATCTCTGCTTGGAGTGTCTGCAGCTCATTCCACATTTCTTGATGTTCTTTTGAACTGTTTTTAAGTTTTTCTAACTCCAGCTGTTCATCCGCACTCAGGGTTTTTCCGCTCAGTGCCTTTTCAAAAAGCTCGGGAATTTCTACATGTGATTTTTCTACGTTCATGAATTAAATTCCTTGAAAAAAGCCTTGTTTTTTAAATTTCTGCGCAAACTTTGCAGAGCGTAGCGAGCGCGACTTTTTGCGGTATTGACCGATACTTGCATGACCTCACTGACCTCTTCAAAAGTCAGGCCTCCACTTTCTTTAAGTAATAAGGTTTCTTTTTGTTCGGGAGGCAGCTCATTGAGTGCTGTGTTTAAATGATCAGCTGTTTGTGTTCTTACACTGTGCTTTTCCGCAGAGGCTTCCACGGCAACTTGATTTTCGATAAAAGACTTTTGAGGGTTTTCTGTATCCGATAAAGCACTGTCCACGGTTTCGGGTCGGCGTTGATAATAGCGCAAACGATCGATACAGTGATTGCGGCATAAGGTGAAAAACCAGGCCTTAAAAGACCCTTGGTTTTCAAATTGTTTGATTTTTTCGATCAGTTTCATAAAAACTTCCTGAAAGATTTCTTCGGCCTTTTCTTTTTGAGGAAAATACTGACGAATCAAAAATAGGGTCGCGGTCTTGTGGCGGTCGAATAATTTTTCAAACGCCTTGATATCGCCTTTTACATATTGAGTAATCAAGGCCTTATCTTCATGTTCTTTTAGCTCGGAGTTTAGCATGAATTCTTTATTTTTTCATTCTGCTTAAAGTCGACTCCGAGGGTCCTACCCTACTGCATAGAGACGATTTTAATCTATGGTTTAGGTCTAGTTTATTTGTTGATTGAGTAAATACAAGTTTATTCTAATGTACTTTAGGTAAAAAAGCCCCTCTCTCAATTAACTCTAATATTTTTTCAACCTCTTGTGTTTCTAAATCGACGTTAAGACCGATTTTTTTTGCCCCGTCTAAAAGCGCAATTAAAATTAAGATGAGTTCCAAGCTTTCTTTGCGACGAGCTTCTTCGCTGGCCAGGTGGCGCAATTGATGTAAAAAATTTTCGATGTCCTTCATGCAGTAGACGGGATTAGGTAAATTAAGCGGACCGCTATTGCTAAAATCAGGCGGAAAGGCCAAGCCTTGTGCACATAAAACAAACTGCGACCCGTCTTCGAGGAGGAGAACGAGGTAGCTTTCCAGAGGGTTGAGAGAGTTTTTTTTCTCTTCGTGGTCTAAAATTTGGAGTGGATTGATTTTAAATTTTTTTTGGGAGTGTAGCTCTTGTAAAAGAATCTCATTCTGTTCTTCTTGAACAAGAAATATACCAGGATTTTTTTTGACCCAGTTGAGTATTTTGTTTTTTATAGGCTCATTCATGTTTTTTTATTTCTTTATAACGCCCCCTGTCCCCCTCTTAAACTTAAGAGGGGGGACTTTTAAAAGAAACTTTGATAAATCGTTCCTCCTCTTGAGATGAAGAGGAGGGTAGGAGGAGTTTGAAAAAAATACCCTATAATAAAAGTTATTTTTATAAACTCACATATAGCCTTATTTATTATTCTTGTCACTATTTTGACTAAAAACCCATAGAAAAAGCTAGAAAAACATTGAGCTTTATGGGATGAGAGCCCATTTTAAACCCATGAATAAAAGCTTATATTATTATGTCCTGATTTTAGCTTTCTGTTTTTGTCCAAGCTGGGCTAAGGCCGTTGAAGCTCTAACGGAAGCCCAAGTTGTTCAGCTGGTATTACAACAAAACTTAGAAGTGCGTTCTCAATATTACGATCCCAAGATCGCAAAGACGGGAGAAACGCTGGCCAAAAGTCGCTTTGATACCCAGATCCAAGGTCAAGCTTCTTATCAACTGGATCAAAAAGATGTCCAAATTGATGTTTTTGGGACTGATAACCGAACCATCTTATATGAGGCGCAAGCGTCTAAAAAAATTCCCTATGGAGTCGAAGCAGGAGTTGGTCTAAGTAATACTCGCCTCAGTACGAACTCTCCATTTATTACCGGTGATCAAGCACCCTCTGCGGGAAACCCTCGGGTTTTTGAAACCCAAGTGAGCTTTGAAGCCCGCATGAATCTACTCAAAAATCGTTTTGGGAAGTCCGATAAAGCAGGTCTGCGTTTAGCTAAAAAACAAACGGACATTGCCCTCAGTTCAACCTATTATAATATCGAGAATAAAGTTTACGAAGCCCTGGTTGTTTATTGGCGTTGGATTGTTGCGAAACGTAACCTTTATGTGACTCAGCAGTTTTTGCGACGAGCTCAGGAATTCTTAAACTTAACCCAAGAAAACAAACGCATTGGCCTGAGTGAAGACCCGGATGTTCTTGCAGCCCAGGCCCTTGTCGCAGAAAGAAAAATCAGTGTATTACGAGCGGAAGATTTTCTTAAAGACGAAGAAAAGCGCCTGCGTTATTTTTTGGATTTGCCAGATTCCATTGTTTTAAAATCCCCTCATAAACTTCATTTAAAGTTGCCTCAAACTCAACGCGATGAACTCATCCATCTAGCCTTGCAAAATCGTAAAGATTATTTAGTCTTGGCTCAACAAGCAGAAGCTAAAGATATTCAAATTTCCAGAGCGAAAGATCAAAAATGGCCAAGCCTCGATTTATTTAGTTCTTTGCGATTAAATTCGGTGGATCCGGGTTATGGCAGAGCTCTGGGTGAAACTTTTAGTGGGCAACATCCCAATTGGTTGGTGGGGGCTCAATTTAATTTAAGTTTTGAAAACCGGCAGGCCAAGAGCGAGATGGAAAAAACCCAACTTGAAAAGGCGCAATTATTGCTTAAAATTAAAAATGCTGAAAACGCAATTGTCTTAGAGGTCGATGAGGTTTTGCGTGAACTGAAACTGCAGGATGCTGAAGTGCATAAGTATCAGCAGATTGTCACCTTACAAAAAAGAAAGCTAGATATCGAAAATAAAAACTATCAATTGGGTCGCTCCAGTAGTGATATCATTGTACGATTTCAAGAGGATTATTTAGCAGCAGAACAAAGGTGGCTTGAAGCCAAATTAAGGCTAAAACTCGCCGAAGTCGATTTGCGCCGGGTTGTTTCCAGCTTAATTCCCCAAAATTTAGAGGCGAAGCCGTGAAGATTGCTGAGTGGTCCGTAAAAAATAGTTTGTTGGTCAATTTATTAACTGTTTTCGTGATTGTTGCGGGGATTTGGTCTCTATTTACGATCAAACGCGAGGCTTTTCCCAATATTAAATTTGATATTGTTCAAGTCAGAACGGTCTATCCAGGTTCCACACCCGAACAAGTTGAAAAACTACTGACAATTCCTCTCGAAAAAGAACTGAAAGAAGTCGATGATATCAAAGAAATGGTGAGTGCTTCTGTCGAAGGGCTTTCTTTAGTTTATTTGACCATCGAACCAGGCGCTGAAGACAAAGTGAAGGTCGTCAATGACATCCAGCGTGCCGTGGACCGAGTGGAAGACCTGCCTTCGGATTTAGATGACAAGCCCGTTGTCGAAGAAGTCAGCACTAAAAATACTCCTGTTATCGAAGTCGCTCTTTACGGGGATATGACTCCAGAAGAACTCAGAAAAGAAGCCAAGCGTCTAGAAAATATTGTTCTAGAGAATCCGGAAGTCGCTAGTGTCGTTCGAAGGGGGTATCGTGAGCCTGAATTTTCTGTTGAGGTCAACCCGCAGGAAATGCAGCGCACTTATTTGTCTCTGGCTCAAGTGATGACAGCGCTTTCTCGGACTAATGTTAACGTTCCTGGGGGTAATATCGATATTGGAGATCGTGAAGTGATTCTCCGTGTTTCGGGAGAGTTTTATGATGTCGAAGGAATTGAAAATACTGTCGTGAGAGCCAATGATCGCGGATTTAATGTCAAAATTAAAGATATTGCAAAAGTAGTCCCTCGTCTTGAAGAAGAAACTGTTACCAATCGTACCAATCAAAAAGTTTCTATCAATTTACAAATCTTAAAAAAAGAAAGCGGAGATATTATCGAGTTGGTGGATGATCTCAAGAGTGATATTAAGCTTTTTTTGAAAAATAATGATCATGTCAAAGCCGCATTGGTAAACGACGTTTCTTACTATGTGGAAAGGCGCTTAGGGGTACTGATCAATAATGGTATCATTGGTTTAATCTTATTGATGATTCCACTTATCTTATTTTTATCTCCACGCACCGCTTTCAGTGCCGTTTTAGGAATGATTACGGCCATTTTATCTGCTTTTGCTCTCATGGAATTATTTGGCCTTAGTATTAATTTAATGAGTTTGTTTGGCCTGATTATGGTTCTCGGCATGTTAGTAGATGAAGACATCGTCATTGCTGAAAATATTCATCGTTATATCGAAGAAGGCATGCCTCCCAAGCAAGCGGCTATTAAAGGGACCTCGGAGGTGATGTTTGCTGTCGTTGCTACCGTCTTGACTACTATCACCGCTTTTTTACCTTTACTTATTATGACGGGAATCATGGGTAAGTTTGTGAGACAGATTCCTATAGTTGTGATGATTACTTTAGTCGCTTCTTTAGTTCAGGCCATCATGGTTTTACCCTCTCATATGGCCGAATTTAACCGTATGTCCGAAAAACGCGCTGCCAAAGAGTTTAATAAGAAGAAACGTTCTCCATTTTTAGAAGTGTCCCTTAATTTTTATGAAAGCATTCTCCGCTTTTTGATTCGTTTTCGTTACCTTGTTTTCGTTCTATTTGGTATTTTCTGTTTAGGGACCATTTTATTTGGTATGGCCAAGGTTCCTTTTATTCTTTTTCCTAGCCGAGGGATTGAACAGTTTTTTGTGCGCTACGAAGGTAAAATTGGGACACCCGTTCAAAGTACCACCCAGGAATTGCAAAAGGTCGAAAAGTTAATCAAAAAAATGATTCGACCTAATGAGTTAGACAGTATGCTCACTCAAGGAGGCCTGACTCAAAATGACCCTAATGATCCCTTTTCTCAGCGTGCTTCTCATGTCGGGCAAATCCATGTTTTTTTGACCCCTGAGAGAGACCGTGACCGGAGTGCTCAAGAAATTATTCAAACCTTGCGGCCCGAAATTCAACGCCTGCAGGACCCTAAGACCCTCATTAAACAACAATTAGAAGAAGTGGCTGTCTTAATTGACGGAACTTTGGCAAACACCTTGACCCCTCTTTTGCAAGCTTACACTTTAGACCCTCAGCAAAAACTACCAAAAACGGAAGCATGGTTAGAGGAACATTTCTATGTCGAAAAGACGCGTTTTTATTTTGACGAAGTTCGTGCGGGTCCTCCCATTGGTAAACCGGTTGCAGTCCGTATTAAAGGAGATGAGTTTGGTCCCTTGAACCGTCTTGCTGATGAATACATTGCAGCCCTAAAACAAATACCAGGTGTAAGAGATATTAAAAGTGATTTTGAGCGTGGAAAAGATGAGTTGACAGCACATGTCAATGTAGAGCGTATGGCTCGAGCGGGCCTGACTTACCAGGATATTGCGACGGCTGTGCGAGTGGGGTTTGATGGCGGGGTGGCCACGACAATTAAACAAGGTGATGAAGAAATCGATGTGGTGGTGCGTTTTCCTGAGGGTCTAAGAGACGAACAAAGCTCGCTGGATTTACTCTTTATTTCAAATGCACGAGGAGATCTCATTCCGCTTTCTGAAGTAGCCACTTTTTCAAGAAAACCCTCCATTGCTGCAATTAAACATGATGAGAGAAAACGTTTGGTGACAGTCAGTGCAAATGTTGATGAAGCAATTACCACCTCAGGTAAGGTTAATGCACAATTAGAAAAACAGTTTAAAGAACGCTTAGTCAAAGAGCCCGCTATTTTAGTGAAGTATGGTGGAGAAGAAGAGGATACCCAGGAATCCTTAGATGACCTGAAAAAGGCTTTTATTTTAGCGATGTTTCTCATCTTTATTATCCTGGCGGTGACTTTCCGTTCCTTATGGGAACCTTTTGTGATTCTAACGACGATTCCCATGGGTATTATGGGTGTGATCATTGCCTTTTATCTTGATAACGAGCCTCTCTCCTTTTTAGCTTTTTTAGGGATTGTCGGTTTTGCTGGAGTGGTTGTAGACAGTGGTATCATTCTCATTGATTTTGTACATCGTGAGTTCAAAAAGAGAAATACCCATTTTCACGAGTCCATCATTAGAGGTTCACGCTTACGTTTTAGAGCGATTATTTTGACTACCTTAACGACAATACTTGGAGTTTTTCCTGCCGCCTTTGGGATTGGGGGCCGTGACCCTTTTATTCAGCCCATGGCTAAAGCTATGAATTGGGGCATTGGAGCTGGTTCACTTTTGGCCGCTTTTATGATTCCCGTCTTTTTATCTATCTTTGGAGATTGGATAAGAAAACTGAAACATACTTCGATTGAGGAGTCATAAATTCAAAATAGTCCTTTTTTTATTTTTTCAGAATCGTTAGAATAAAGCCAAAAAGTAGAAATATAAAATTTAAAAGTTTAAACTTTTTCGACAATTGAGAAAAAGCTTGTTAAATGAGCCTGAAATCATTTATAAGTAGTGTATACGCGTCTAGTCTTGGTCAAAATGAGTTCAAAGAAATAAAGTGGAGGGATGCAAGTGGCTAGAGCAAAATATTTTCGATGTAGTTTTTACTCATCGATTTTTAACTCAAATAAAGAAAGGAAAAACTCATGGCAAAAGCACTGACAAAAGCGCAAATAGTGCAAAAGCTCTCTGAGAAAATGGGCATGACTAAAAAAGACACCAATCAATTTTTTGATGAGTTGTCTGCCTTAGCTTATAAAGAAGCCAAAAACGGCTTTACACTTCCTGGATTAGGTAAGCTAGTTTTAGTTAGCCGTAAAGCTCGCAAAGGTCGCAATCCACAAACCGGTGAGCCGATTAAAATTCCAGCAAAAAAAGTTGTTAAGTTCCGTGTTGCAAAAGCAGCTAAAGATACGATTCTTCCTAGCAAGAAGTAAAAAACAAATTAATCTAAAATTATTTTTTCGAAGCCCCTTTAGTAAAAGCTAAAGGGGTTTTTTTAAATGCTACCCAATGAGAAAAGTTCTCCTATGCAAAAAACAAAATCCGTTGCTCAATTCTTTAATGACATTACAGATACTTTCTTAGATTTATATCAATCTCAGTATATTAATTTTGGTTATTGGGAAAACTCTATTTACGATGTTGCTGAAGCACAAGAGGCTTTAGTAAAAAAGTTTGGAGATTTTAGTTTATTAAAAAAAGACCTAGATTTAATTGATTTAGGGTTTGGAACCGGTGAGCAAGATTTATTTTATTATCGTCAATATCAATGCAAGAGCATTTTAGGTTTAAATATTTCGGAGCATCAAATTGCCTTAGCTAATAAAAAGTTGGAGATGTCTCCCAAGTTAAAACAGGTTATCAAATTTTGTTATGGGGATGCGACTAAATTAAATGAAGTTCAAAGCGATCCAGTTGACAGAATTTTGGCTTTAGAATCGGCACAACTTTTCCCCAATAAAAAAGCTTTTTTAAAAGGAAGTTGGGATAAACTGAAAAAAGGGGGTTATCTTTGTTTGGCAGAACCAATTTTCAATCACGCTGATGTATTCAACCCCGAACACTATATTTCAATTAAAAAAGAAATCCCTTCGACGCTACGTCGATCGAACTATTTTAACTCTCTACTACATGAACAGTTGCTGTTCTTTTTAGAAAAAGAACAGCAAGATCAATCTTCAAAAGAACAGAATTCTATTTTTTATAGGGACTATTTAAATCTTTTCGAAATGCAAGGTTTTAAGGTGGATGCTGTCGAGGATATCAGTAAACAAGTTTTACCTTTTTATGAGGTTTTCAAAAGACCTGTGCTGGAACGCATAAAAAATATAAATAACGAAGAAACTTATTTTTTGATTTACTGGCTTGCTATTATTTATTTCCGTTATGGTTCCTTTTTACAAGGACATGCAGGCTATTATTTAATCAGGCTAAAAAAAGAATAGAAATGTTTTATTGTGGAATTCTTCCACTCTGAATGTATTGAGTGACGACTTCAAGGTTAAGGCCTTCTTCTTCAAGAATCTGACTTAAATTTTCGTCAGTAGCTTGAATCGCTTGAGGGTCGTGTTTTTTTATTCTTAGAAAAATTTCTTCTGGATCCACCTCTAAAATTTTAGCCAACTGTTCGACAAAAATATCCTGGCCGAAATCAAGTTTGTGTTTAGCGCTTAATAAACTAGTGTAGGTCATTAAAGGGGTGCGACGAATGGCGGGTAAAACAAAGTTTTTCGTCGCATAGTTGAGTTCGACTAAGTCAATGTTTTTGCACATTCCCTTTTGTTGTAAATGAAAGACTAAAACTTCAAGCTGAGTCATGCCTCCACCTTTTCCCATACCATTGATCGAGGCATCCAACCACTCAGCACCTGCTTCATAAGCCGCCAGACTATTATGGATTGAGCGTCCGGTGTAGTTTCTTGATTGAAATCCTAATGGAAGATCGACAGTCTCCTTAACAGCTTGAATATAGTCCCTCACATCTTGAGGGCTCATGCTACCATAGGTGTCAGTAAGATAAATGATATCACTACCCATTTTAGCTAGTTCGGAGGCCGTATTAGCAACTTGTTGAGGGGTGAAAGCATGTACGCGCATGAGTTGACTGATGGCAGTTTTGTCAAGATTTTTGAGCTTTTCGATTTGCACTTGGGATTGATAAAGCTCATTAATATTACTGGCAATGCGTCCTATATCGATAAAGGGCACAACTTGATCAATGTCTTCTAGCCAAGCGCTTTTGCTAGAGATAAAAACACAGAGCTTTAGTTGAGGGGCTGCTTCCTTGGCGGCGGTTAGAAGCTCTTCATCATTGTGCAGGCCACCCAACCCTCTTTTAAAGCTGCCAATACCATGCCCATGGGAAATCTCGGCATACTGAATGCCAGCGCGTTGAAGTTCACGAGCAATGTTTGCGACTTGTTCTGGCAAGAAATGGTGGTTAATTAAAAAACCGCCTTCCTTAATTGTGACATCAATGATTTTAGCTTGAGTGGTTGTCAAAATAGATCCTTTTATTCATAAGTGAATGTTATGAGTCAGTGACTCATGATGTTGATAAGCTTATCATAATGTTGGCCATGTTCTTTTAAATAGTCACGGACATCTGTTTCTTCCAGTTGTATTTTATCGCCAATTTTTTTGCGTAAATTTGAGACAAATTCTGAGAAAGATTGATGAACCATGCTTGCCATCATAGAAAGAACATCTTCCGAAAGAAAGTCGAGTTTTTCTCTTGCGAATAATAGATTGTTGAAGGTGATTCGGGGAGGCCCTTGAAAGAAGGGTAAAACAGCTTCCAATGTTGTTTTGCACAGTTTATTTATGTCAATGTCCTGACGAAACCCCTGAATTTGGAACAAAGTGACTAACGCTTCTAGAGTAGTGTTTCCTGGTGCCCTTCCGACTCCCATTAAGCTTGCATCAATCCAAGAGGCGCCCGACTCCCAGGCTGCAATAGCATTAGGGACAGCTAAACCAGTATGGTTATGACCATGAAAGCCTATTTCCAACTTTGTATTTGATTTTATTGCCTCAACATATTGAGTCACATCTTGTGGTTGCATGCTGCCGAAGGTATCGACAATATAGACAATTTCTGCACCTAACTCTTCAACAATTTTTGCTGAGTGAGCTGCAAACTCTGGATCTCGGGCATGCGTGCGGACTAATTGTACTGAAATAGTTTTTTTAAATTTTTTGAGTTTGTTAGCGATTTTTTCAATTGAAGGTACCGAGTCGACATTAACTCCGATGCGGCCAATATCAAAAAAATCAGCTAAACCAGGAATAATGGGAATACATTGTTCAAAAGGTGGAATAAAAGCGCTTAGTTTTAGGCCAGGAGCGGCTTCCTTAGCAGCTTCCATGAGTTCATCATCATCCACTAAAGCAGAATACCCCATCATTTTACCACCAATACCGGCTCCATGACAAATTTCAGAGTACTGGATTCCGCTATCACTAAGGCCTTTGGCGACTTGGCTTGTAAACTCTGTACTAATATGGTGTCCTACCAGG
>JAUHYS010000001.1 GCA_030426445.1 bacterium | reverse complement strand
CCATTGAGTTGCACACCCGAGACCATGCGGTCTTCGGCGCTAATACCATTATTAGGGTCTGCGATAACATCTTTTAATAAAGCAAATTGTCCAACGGCTTCAGCAAGTTCGTTATTGCGTAGAGCTTCTTTAGCGGACATGAAGATCAAGCCAGCTTCGTTATTGGTTTGGGCGTAAAGGTTTTCTAGCTCCGTATTCACGCGCTCCAGGGCGACTTCGTCTCCAATAACTGCGTAGTTGGTGGCGGCGATTTCTAAGGCTTGAACTTTTTGTTCCAGCTTAACCAGACGGTCTTCGTCTGCTTTGTCCACGGGTCCGGCCTCGATGACGATTTCGCTGGCAAAGATTTCGGATTCTTCGGCAATGCGACGGAGTTGAACAAGGTTAAGTTCTGGCTGCTGGGGAGCTTGTGCTGGAGCGGCTGTTGGAGCCATAGGAATATCATCTATGCTCACATAAGCGTCTTGAGTTTCGTCTGGAATTTCTGTGAGGTTAATATCTGCGTCGATTACTGATTCATCTATCGACATATATGCGGAATCATCGGGGGTCGATGGATTAACCAAATCATTTATTGATTGATTGGATGTGTTTGTAGAATCATTTTCCCATTGAGACGTGAGTGCCTTGCCTTCAACTCGAGCCATAGTTTATCTCCTGTTATTTAATTTATAAATGAGAGGGTATTTTTAGAGGGTATTTAATATAAAACCATCTCGCATATACTCCCAGCCTTGTAAATAATTGATTTTAATTTAAAAAATGAATTTATTTATAAGATAATTTGTAATTTTATAAAAAATAGAATTATTTAAAAAAAACAAATGACTAATAGTCATGTGTAAAGAAAAAAAATATTTAGATCATTTTAAATATTTCTATACTTGTCACTTCTCCCCTGGAGGGAGAGGTCGCCCGTAGGGCGGGTGAGGGGGAGTCGATTGTAAAGAAAAAAGCGCAGCAGAGAGCACGCTGTTGCTATGCTAATCAGAGTTTTCGTCCAAAGTATTTGTGTTCATTAAGGTATAGCCTACTAGACTAGGGCTTCCATCTTGAGTAAGGTCTTCCCAAAAAGTGTCATATTCGTCAGGAGGAAGGGTTTGGCATCCAGCGCTTCCGGTCATGTTGTTTCCACCTGGGTGAAAAATCATAGATTTTCCAGCCGAAGCAAACTCTTCGTCGTCAAAGTCCCCATCATGGTCAGTGTCTCTTTCGGCATGAGTATCGCTGGTAGGTCGGAGCACATCTCCAAATTTAGCGCTTTTACCCACTGTATATTCTTGGTAGCCTACAGGCATGCGCCCTAAATCTTTTTTACCATCGCCGTCTGCATCTACACCGTATTTGCCTTCATAACGAGCGCTGGGTTCAGTATTAGTAGATT
Source organism: bacterium (assembly GCA_030426445.1). GTDB lineage: Bacteria > UBA10199 > UBA10199 > DSSB01 > DSSB01 > JACKPJ01. The sequence continues at coordinate 27,942 of JAUHYS010000001.1, read as the reverse complement.
CATAGTATCTTATTTGTTTCTTGCCGTCTTCGTCTAACCATAACATGATCATTTTATCATCATATGCACCTTGGTTATCATTTTCGGTGGTATTTGTTTCACAACGTAAACCAAGAATATTGCGTTGGTCAGAAGACTCTAAAAAAGTTCCACCGTTTTCTTCGATTAAGCCTCTATAGTAATCAAACGAATTATCATTAGCGACTTGTCTTTGCTCTGCTATTTGTAAATCACTTAAAGTGTAAGTGTCTCCTTCTTGAGTAGATGCTATACTATTTACATTTTGTAGGTTTTGAAGTCCGTGATGTGAGTTTCGAGAGGCTTCATTATTTTGAAGCTCATTCTGAGTAGGGGTCGCTTGTTGGTTTTGAGTGTGCGTTGTGCTTTGATTTGTATTTTGTTCGTTTGGAACCTGAGAGTTTGTGTTAATAGTTGAAACGGTCATGGGAAAGCCTCCTAAATAAATCGAAACCTTTAAGTTAAAGTCATAGGTCAATACAGGACTATTATCGAAAGCTAGGAAGATAAGGTTGCGACTTTTTTATCATTGGCAGCATATTTTCTTGATGAGTTTTCGGTATCTCTTAGCAACGGACCCATTGACTCAAAGCATATGTGGTAAGTTTAGCAAAGTGCAAAGTCAATAATAGAAATTACATACTAGAAATTACTAAGTAATTTTTTGATTTTACTTGAGCCTGTAAAATGAATTTGTAGGGGCAGGTTCTAAACCTGCCCTTTACTTTATAACTACCTCTATCATGGGCGGGTTTAGACCCCGCTCCTACGGTTAGGAAGGAAGTTTACTTGATTTTATTTAAGTTGCCGGTGCCCTCTTTTTCTTATTCCAATGCATTAAGAAAGCTCCTAAAACTAATAAAAAGACTAGAGCGATTGAAATCCAGTTAAGGTATTTTTCTATAAAGGTCTGGATTTGGGCTCCCCAAAAATAAAATAAAGTGCCGACAATAAAGAAACGACCGGCTCTTCCAATAAGAGAAGCTATTAGAAAGGTCTTAAAGTTAATGCGAAAGGCTCCCGAGGCGATGGTAAATACTTTAAAGGGAATGGGCGTAAAGCCGGCAATTCCAATGGCCCAAGCATCATAACGGTTAAAAAGCTTTTCTACTTTGAGTATGTTTTCCTCTTTTACAAAGCGGTTGAGTAAAGGTTGTCCACCCTTTTGTCCAATCCAATAGCCAAAGACTCCTCCGGTGAGAGAAAATAAAGTACAAAGAAAAGCAAAGAAAAAAGACATGCTAGGACGAGACGCCGCCATGGGAATCATCAGCAAGTCAGGTGGGATTGGAAAAAAAGAAGCCTCCGTAAATGCAATAATCGACAAAGCCCATTCGGCATAGGGGCTTGCTGCCCAGGCTAAGGTCCAGTTGTAAAAGTCTTGCAACATATCTAACCTGAACGATGATAAATAGCTGTCTGCTTTGTTGTAGAAAAAATCCAATCACTCGACGTACTCAAGGTGCGCCTCCTGATTAAATTTTTTCTCCGCCTCGCATCTAACTATTTCTGATCGTTCTTAAATATTTCATCATTTTTTTAACTTTGTGTTTACCCAACAGCAGGTTGGCAAAAAAAGTGCCGAAGATTTTCTTCGATCTCTCTTAAGTTTTTACAGTGTTTGACCCCTTTGATTTCCCAGCTATGATAACTTAAAACGACTTTTCCTAATTTGAGTGCAATGGCAATTTCGCTTAAGGTGCCATAGCCAATACCAACAGCCACTAAAATATCCGCGGCATGCGCAATAAGATTATTTCGTGAGTGCCCCATGTTAGTGGGAACCGCATAGGTGACATAAGCATTAGCGTCTTCCTTACGGCCAGAAGGTAAAATGCCGATAACGATCCCACCGGCTTGTTGGCAGCCCCGACTGGCTTCTTCCATAACACCGCCCAAGCCTCCACATACCATGGCTAAATCCATGGCACCAATGAGTTTGCCGACTTCGAAGGCCATTAAGGCTTCTTTTTCTTTAGGCTGGCTAACTCCAATGACTCCGACTAAGGGTAGTAAGGGCATATTTTTTACTTTTGGTTATATTTTACGAGTAGGACTTCTAGGCTTTCTACCAGATCATCTTCGGTAAAAATAAGATTGAGTTCGACCATGCGTTTTTTGGCTTTTTTAAGCCTTTTACCTGGCTTGCTCATTAAAATAATGGTTTCCTCTTTGGGGTTTTGTAATTTGTAATTCCACATTTGAGTATAGCCCCATTTTTCTTTGCCGGTACGATAGTCATAACCAATGACATTGGGGCCGCCTAATAATTCTAAAATGTCTAATTGATTGCTTTGGCATTCGGTAATGGAGCCTAAAAATTTGGCCAGTTTTTGTCGAGGCTCCCAGGTCATGATTTTGACTTTGGGCTCGGGAGATTGAGAACTGCATACTGGAGGAGGGGGAACAATTTCGTCTAATGCGGCTTCGGTGTCACCATTCGCCGAAAGTTGAAATGGAATTAATAAGAAAGTCAATAAAGCAAGTAATAAAAAACTTTGGAAAGAGTTGGATGCTTTCATATTTTTGGACCCCTCAAAATCTTTTAAGATTAAAAAATAATCTCGTTGCAATTTACACTTATATTTATAGAATACTGTCACCGCGTAGCTCTGTCAAACTTTAATCATTTTAAATCGTTAGACTTAAGGAGGAAGCTATTATGCCGTCTTTTGATGTTGTGAGTGAAGTCGATCACCAGGAAATTGACAACGCACTTAATCAGGCCCGTAAGGAAATTACCACGCGCTATGATTTTAAAGGTTCTCAAACCGAAATTAATCAGGATAAAAATTTAATCCATATTGTGAGTGAGGATGATTATAAAGCCAAAGCCGTGCAGGATATTATTCTTTCCAAAGCGATAAAGCGCGGTATTGATGCAAAGGCGCTCAAAATGGGCAGTCCGGAAGCTGCGTCTGGGGGCCGAATCAAGACTCAAGTAGAAGTGCAAGAGGGGATCTCCACCGAAATCGCAAAAAAAATGGTACAGGAAATTAAGTCCTTTAAATTAAAAGTGCAGGCGCAAATCCAGGATGCTCAATTGCGGGTTACCGGTAAAAAACGCGATGATTTGCAGGAGGTCATGGGGCTTCTTAAGGCTAAAGACTGGGGGCTTGCATTGCAATTTAAAAACTTTAGAGATTAATTAAAAGCCTTTAAAAAACATCCATCTGCTTTGTTGCTCTCAAAGACTTTTCCTGCAACGTACTTTTTGTACAGCTCGGTCATGTTTTTTTCGAGCGTCTTGCATTTGAATATTTTTTAAAGGCTTTAAGTATTTGCGTAATAAATAAAAAAAAGATCTAATAGACTTCGCTTTCGTCAAAGACTTTTTCTGCAATAATCTTAGGGCCCTCTTCTGTCAGTTCAGTAAAAAAACAAGTGCGGTAGCCTTTATGGCAGGCGGCAACTTTTTGTTCGATTTTAACGAGCAGGCAATCCTTGTCACAATCGTAGTAAATATTTTTGACTTTCTGAGTATGACCAGAGCTTTCTCCCTTGACCCAAAATTTTTGACGAGAGCGCGACCAGTAGGTAGCAAAACCACTTTGAATGGTTTGCTCCAAGGATTCTTGGTTCATAAAAGCAAACATTAAGACTTGGCCGTTTTCTGCATCTTGAATGATTGCAGGAATCAAGCCGTTGGCATCGTATTTAAGTTGTGAGATCAGTTCTTTTAATTTTTCTTTTTCCATCATGTTTACTTTCTAACTAACACGCCTCTTTTACTCAAGTAGTCTTTTGCTTGTTGAACAGAATATTTTCCAAAGTGAAAAATAGAGGCAGCTAAAACAGCATCGGCATGTCCCGTGGTAAGTCCTTCGTGGAGATGTTCTAAATTACCAACGCCTCCAGAGGCAATTACTGGAATGGATAGACGTTCGTTAACGCTTTGCAAAAGAGCCAAGTCATAGCCTTCTTGGGTGCCATCTTGATCCATGCTGGTGAGAAGAATTTCTCCCGCCCCTAATTTTTCCATTTTTTCGCACCAATCCAGGGCATTGAGTCCGGTGGCTTTTCGGCCACCATGTGTAAAAATCTCCCAAGAGTCCCCAGCGCGCTTGGCATCGACTGCAACCACAATACATTGACTGCCAAATTTTTGGCTTGCTTCTTCGACAAACTCGGGTCGATGCACGGCCGCAGTGTTGATGCCCACCTTGTCTGCCCCTGCCATTAGTAGACGACGAATGTCCTCTAAGCTGCGAACACCTCCACCTACAGTGACCGGCATCATACACTTTTCAGCGGTTTTTTCGACAATCTCCAGGAGGGTGTTGCGATTATCCGAGCTTGCCGTGATATCCAAAAAGGTGAGTTCATCAGCGCCTTGGCGCTCGTATTCTTCAGCAACGACAACCGGGTCACCGGCATCGACTAGGTTTAAAAACTTTGTCCCTTTAACTACACGACCCGCGTCGACGTCTAAACAAGGGATGATTCTCTTCGTTAGCATTTTACGTCCTTAATCTTATTGACTCCTGTTCATGAATGAGTTTGTTTCGCTTTGTGTTAACATTTTCTCAAACATTAGAAAAAATTCTTTTGCCCTATATTAAAGCTTTAGCCGCTAAAAAGAAACCTGTCTTTGCATTGGCTCCCCAACAAATCAATGAAAAAGACCTCAAATTTTTTTCGAGGGCGGTCAGGGAACTATCCGATCTTTTTACCAAAGAGAGAGCAGGCCTGCCTTCGGGTTATCTCAATCATTTACCGTGGCGTATTGCTTATTTGCTTTACTTTTTACCCATCAATTTTGCTAAGGCCTGTTTTGCCTTTGAGAAATTGCCCCAAACTTTTTGGGAGCAATCTGAGTTCAAGGTTTTAGATTTAGGTTGTGGGCCTGCTTCTGCAAGTTTGGCTTTTTTATATGTACTTGAACGAAAAAATAAAAAAGCGAAACTAGAAATCCAACTGGTGGATCAAAATAAAAAAATTTTGGGAGATGCAGAGTTTTTACTCAAGGCCTGGCAAAACGAAAAGTCCCTGAAAAACTTTTCTTTTCAATCAGATTCAAAAAAGCTCATCAGTACTCGCTTCAATAAAAAATTTGATCTGATTATTTTTCATCACGTCATTAATGAAATGACCGCTTTGGGAGCTGTAGAGCGCGCACGTTGGTTGAGTCCCTTCTTATTCCAATACTTGTCCGAAAAAGGCTTAGTAGCAATTATAGAACCAGCACTTAAAAGACCGACCCGCGAAATGATGGCTTTGCGTAATCATTTGATCGAAGAAAACTTTCAAGTTTTGGCGCCTTGTCTTCATCAGCAGACTTGTCCTATGTTGGCCAGCACGCTGAACGATTGGTGTCATTTTTATGCCAATTGGGAGGAGCCCGCCTATTTAAAAAAACTCGACCGTATGATTGGCAACAATAATCGCTACCTTAAATTAGCTTATCTCATTTTATCTAGGAAAGATGCTTATCTGTCTAAATATCCCCATGACTACTTTCGTATGGTCAGCAATCGAATGGCCACGCGGGGAAAAACCGAAGTGGCTCTATGTGGCCCCGCAGGGGGGGTGCGCTTAACGCGTTTAGACCGGAACCGTTCTACAAAAAATCGTGACCTCGATCAAAGTAAGCGAGGAGATATTTTGAAGTGGGGTCACAATTTGCCAAAAACTTTTTCAAACCGCTTTGATGTTAAGCTGGGGGTTGACCAAGTGATTAAAGCGATAAAAGAGTAAAAAAGGTAGTCGAAGGTTTTCATAAACTACTTTAGGTGAAAAGTTATTTAAATTGAATATTTTTTGCATGCGTAACTCTCAAATAGCATAGAATATTCTTCCCAACTTGGATTTTATAATCAACAACCCAGTCTTTTAATAGCAGCTTCTAATTGAAAGTATTTTTCAATAAAGATTAAGTTAAGCATTCTAATTGAAAATTTTATTGACAAAAATATATTATTAATTAATTAATTATTTTTTTTGTTATTAATTCAATTGAAATTAACTTTCAATAAAGTATTTCGTAGTAGTGTGCTGTTACCAATTAAATAGTTAAATAGCTAAGGAGTCGTTTTGCATGAATATGACAAGTATAAAAAAGTGGTCGTTAATTCTTTTATCCGTGGGTGCTCTGAACGCCTGCTCAAGTAGTGATACAGTGTCCCCAGATGGCAGTGGAAATGAACTTCCTCAACTTAAACAACAAGTCGTTGCCAATTATGCTGATATCGTATTAGCAAGTTATGAGGACTCCTTGCAAGCAGCCCTTGCCTTAGAAACTGCAGTGAATGTCTTTGTTGATGAACCTACACAAGCAAACTTTGCAGCTGCAAAAACGGCCTGGTTAAATTCCCGAGAACCTTATGGTCAGACGGAGGCCTACCGTTTTTATGATGGCCCCATCGATGACCCAAATACAGGACCCGAAGGGCAGCTCAATGCTTGGCCCTTAGATGAAGCAACAATTGATTATGTAAACTTAGATGAAACAGCGGGGATTATTAATAACCTGGATATCGAAATCAATGCAGAAACTCTAACAGGATTAAATACGCAAGATGCTGAAGATGCTGTGACAACGGGTTATCATGCCATAGAGTTTTTACTTTGGGGACAAGACCTCAATGAAAATCCCGAAGATGCAGGGCTGCGTCCTTACACGGATTATGTATCAGGAAATGAGGGGACCGCTGCAAATCAAGAGCGTCGTGGAACTTATCTAAACGTAGTTTCAAGTTTACTCATAGAGGACTTAGGTGCTGTGACCGAAGCCTGGGGAGACGAAACTTCGGGAAATTATCGCGAGAGCTTCTTAGCACTTAACAGTGATGAAGCAATCCGTCGCATCATCGTCGGTATTGGGTCACTAGCTCGTTCTGAACTTTCTGGTGAGCGCATGGAAGTCGCTTTACTTAAAAAAGATCAAGAAGACGAGCATTCCTGTTTTAGCGATAACACACACCGTGATATTGTGACTAATTTTCAAGGGATCAAAAATGTCTATTTAGGTGAATACCTTAGACTCGATGCTACAAAGGTTCAAGGCAAAGGGTTAAAAGATCTTTTCGCTATAAGTGCTTCTGACCTGAATGCTAAAATGTTAGCAGAACTACAAAAAGCCGAAACTGCGATCAATACTATTGATCAAATGACTAAAAATGGCATGCCTTTTGATCAACAGATTTTAGAAGATGAATCACGAGCCAATATCCAAGCAGCCATTGATGCCTTAGTTGCTTTTGGTGATCTACTTCCTGAAGCGGCCACAACCCTTGGAATCAATATTAACTTAGCTCCTGCTGAATAAGAAATTTTTATGTTTCTAAAGTACTTTCATCGGACCTGGTTAGCCAGGTCCTTTTACTTTTCTCTACTAGGTTTCATAGGTGTAGTTCTTCATTCTTGCGGAGGTTCAGAAGAGTTTCCGGAGCCTAATCCTAGTATAGACCCACGTGTTGAAGTAGGAGAAGAGCTTTCAGGCGGAGACACTACGGTCTTTATTAATACCAACGAGGCCTTTTCAAAGTTTGCTAAAAACTTAACTTTGGCACAGCAATCCGATTTTAAACTGGGGAACTCCTTTTTTGAACAGGACTGGGTAACGGCACCTGCCAGTACAATGGCTAGAGACGGTTTAGGCCCTACCTTCAATGCCAATAGCTGTGCTTCTTGTCATGCTAAAGACGGGCGGGGTGCAGCGCCTCTTAACTCAGAAGAGGAACCCATTGCTTTACTTTTGCGAATCAGTATCCCTGGTGAATCCGTGCATGGAGAACCCCTACCTGACCCAAATTATGGGGACCAGATTCAAAACCGTGCTATTTTAGATGTCATGCCAGAAGCCTCTATTGCAGTGACTTACGAGGAAATTCCTGGAAGCTATGCTGATGGTGAAGCTTATAGTCTCCGTCAACCCACTTATCATATTAATAATCTCAATTTTGGAGAACTTGATTCCGAGATTATGGTTTCTCCGCGTATTGCTCCACAAATGATTGGTATGGGGCTTTTGGAAGCCATTCCCGAAGAAACTTTATTAGCTCTGTCGGATCCTAATGACGACAATGGCGATGGAATTTCGGGGCGTCTCAATTATGTTTGGGATGAACTTTCACAAACTCATCAAGTTGGTCGATTTGGCTGGAAAGCCAACCAGCCCAATGTTCGTCAACAAGTTGCGGGGGCTTTTTTAGGAGATGTTGGGATTACTTCGAGTCTCTTTTCTGAGGAAAATTGCCCGGCTACTCAAACAGACTGTTTGGATGCACCCAATGGAGGCAATCCAGAGCTGCAAGAAGACGTTTTTGATCTGGTGACTTTTTACAGTCAGACCCTTGCGGTACCAGCACGCAGAAACTGGGAAGACTCCCAAGTTTTAGATGGAAAAGTGTTATTTAAAAATATCGGTTGTACGCAATGCCACACTCCGCAACATATTACCGCAACAGAATATTCCATTCCACAATTGGCAGGACAAACGATTCGACCTTATACCGATCTGCTGTTACATGATATGGGACCAGCATTAGCCGATAATCGTCCAGATTTTGAAGCCAATGGAAGCGAATGGAGAACCCCACCTTTATGGGGGATTGGGCTCATTGAAACAGTCAATGGCCATAATCATCTTTTACATGACGGACGCGCTCGAGGTTTTGCAGAAGCTATTTTATGGCATGGTGGAGAGGCAGAGGTGGCAAAAGAAAAATTTCGTCATTTAAATAAAGCAGAAAGAGAAGCATTATTAAAATTTTTGTCTTCACTTTAGATTTTTAAAAAAAGAAAGGAACCTTGATGTTTGTTTCTAAATTCGATTTTCAGATTAAAAAACTTCGATTCAAGAAAACACTGCTTATCGCTTTGATCAGTTTATTTCCTGTGCTTTATCTTGCTTGTGGTAGCTCTGGATCTGGAGGCGGAGACCCAACTCCATCCGGTAGTTTAGATCAAAATCAAATGCTCAAAGAGCTCAGCGAAAACGTGATTATTCCCAGTTATGCAAATTTAAGTACGGCTGCTACAGAGCTACAAACAAGTTTGCTGATTTTTTGTGAGGATCCTGATTTAGGCAAACTCAATACAGCTCAGACAAAGTGGCAAAACACTCAAGGGAAACTTACCGCGACTGAGAGCTTTGGCTTTGGGCCTTATCAAATGGAGAGCTTTGATAATGAAATCCATTTTTGGCCAAGCGAACCCGATTTTATTGAAGCGGCTATTGCAACTTATGAAGAATTTACCCCAGAAATCCTTGCGGGGATTGAAGGAGGCGTTAGCACTCGCGGACTTCCAGCTATTGAGTATTTATTATTTGATAGTGAAGGCGATTCTCAAAAAATACTGGATAACTATACTCAAAACGAAAATGCAGTTCGCCGCTGCAACTTTCTAACCGCTGTAGGCAATGTCTTACAAGAACAAAGTGCGGCCCTGCACCTTGCCTGGACAGTAAATGGGTCTAACTATGCCGAGCAATTATATACAGCCGGACAAAGTGGAAGTAGCTTTGCGACCTTACACGACGCGATTAATATGGTGGTAAATGAGTGGGCCTTTAGTGTCGATTTTATTCGGGACATGAAACTTGCGCGGCCTATGGGGCTTAAATCAGGCAGCGAAACACCTTTACCCGAGACAGTCGAAAGTCCCTATGCACATTATTCTAAAGAAAGTATTTTGACAGAGCTCAAAGGAATGCAAAGTTTATATCGCGGTACTTATGTGTCTAATCAGGGTCTAGGCTTGAAAGACTTAGTCAAAGACAAAAATGCCAATGCCTCTGAAGTATTAGATCAACTTATTGTCGATGCGATCACAGCGACCGAAGCGATTCCGGGCTCTTTACATGGTGCCCTCACACAAAATCCCGCTAGCGTAGAAACGGCTTATGAAAAAATAAAAACACTTCGTGATTATCTTTATGGTCCATTAGCAAGTTTGCTGGGAGTGACCACTAAGTTTAGTGATAATGACGGCGATTAAGAAATTTCTTTCCCAACCCATTAATGTCAGTTCCTTAGCTGTATTCCGTATTTTTTTTGGATTGATGATGGCTTTTAGCATGATGAGATTTATGCTAAAAGGCTGGGTTTACGATCTTTATATTCGCCCCAAATTCTTTTTTACTTTTTATGGTTTTGATTGGGTCAAACCCTGGCCAGATTGGGGAATGTACGCTCATTTTATTCTTCTCTTTATTCTGGCTATTTTCATTGCATTAGGTTTTTATTACCGTCTGAGCATGCTATTTTTCTTCTTAGGTTTTACCTACGTTGAGCTCATCGATAAATCAAATTACCTCAATCATTATTATTTTATCTCTCTCATTTCAGGTTTGATGATTTTGATGCCTTTGCATTGTAAGTGGTCTTTGGATGCTTGGAGAAATCCAAAACTATACGCTTCAAAAATTCCTGCTTGGCCTCTTTATACATTAAGGTTACAAATAGGTTTAGTTTATTTTTTTGCAGGAGTTGCCAAACTTAATTCGGATTGGTTCTTTCATGCCCAGCCATTGCGTACCTGGCTTTCCATGAATGTTGACTTCCCTGTTATTGGAGGGTGGTTTAATCAAGCTTGGTTAGCCTATGCGATGAGTTGGATAGGGGCTTTTTTTGATTTGACAGTCCCCTTTTTTTTACTGCATCGTCGTCTTAGACCCTTTGCTTATTTAGTGGTTATTGTTTTTCATATTTTTACCTGGAAGCTTTTTCGTATTGGGATGTTTCCTTGGATAATGATTGTCAGCACTACTTTATTTTTTGCAAGCGATTGGCCAGAAAAGCTTTATAAAAAATTGAGTAAAACTTCGCGATCTTTAATTTCAGATCAGCCCCCTCATGTTTTACAAACTGTGGTCTCCAAAAAAACAAATATGTTGTATGGATTTTTAGGAATGTATTTTGCGCTACAAATTTTCTTGCCTTTAAGACATTATTTTTATCCGGGAAATGTGATGTGGGGTGAAGAAGGCTTTCGTTTTTCCTGGCGTGTTATGCTCATGGAAAAAAATGGTAGCATTGATTTTAGAGTGGTCGAACCCAGTACTGGGAAGCGCTGGTTAGTCAATCCCAATCAATATCTCCTGCCTTATCAACAAAAGCAAATGTCGACTCAACCGGATATGATTTTGCAGATGGCTCACCATATTGCTCAAGATTTTACAGCAAGAGGTGTGAACCAAGTTCAAGTATATGCGGATGCAAATACTTCTCTTAATGGGCGCTTAAATCAAAAGCTTGTTGACCCTTCTGTCGATTTAGCCCAAGAAAAGCGGGGCTTTCACCATAAAAAATGGATCATGCCTTTTATTTACTCTGCCGTCCCTTAATGCGGAACATTGTCTGCCCGGAACCTTCTATTTGGGGAGATCATATTTATTTATGCCCTGATTATTCTTAGAATACTCTTTTTTTACCCTATTCGCTATAGCTTTTTTAGAGATTAGAATTAAAATCCTCCAAAATATTGGAAAGTTAAGTTAAACTTGTTGTTAAACTTTAAAGGAATTCTGAGGAGGTCTAAAATATGCAAGCTCTCTCTTGGGTATGCGGCAAAAAGGAAAAAACCAGTTCAAACATTTTTATCTCAAAAAATCCTGCAAACTTTCAAAAAGAGCTTAGGAGTTTTGCTGCAGCGACTCCACTGCAGATCCGCGAAGCTATTCAGAAAGCCCAAAAAAGTTATCTTTCCTGGAAACAAACTCCTGCGCCAGTTAGAGCAAACATGATTGCCCATTTTGGAGAATTACTCAGACAAAATAAGACAGAACTCTCCAGAATCATGACAAGTGAGATGGGTAAACCTCTCAAGGAAGCTTTGGGTGACGTACAAGAAGCCATCGATACTTGCCAGTTCTTTGCGAGTGAAGGACGCAGGCTATATGGTATGACGGTACCTTCCGAAATGCCACAAAAAGAACTCAGTACTTACCGCCGCCCCGTTGGGGTGTTTGCTTGTATCACAGCAGGGAATTTTCCTGTTGCAGTGCCTTCTTGGTATTTTGTCCCAGCTTTAGTTTGTGGGAACGTTTGCCTCTGGAAAGCACCAGAAGATGCTCCGTTAACTTCTTATTATTTTGCTAAATTGCTTCATGCTGCAGGTTGTCCAGAAGGTGTCTTTCAAGTGTTATTTGGAGGAGGGGCAGGCTCTACAGGACAATGGTTAGTAGAAGCGATTGAGGAGGGGGGTATCGACAAATTTGGTTTTACCGGTTCCACTGAAGTGGGACGTCGTATTGGTGAAATTTGTGGCCGCCATTTAATAAGCGCTTGTTTAGAGCTAGGTGGAAAAAATCCTTTAGTGGTGATGGAGGATGCAAACCTTGATCTGGCTGTCGAAGGAGCACTTTGGTCAGGTTTAGGTACAGCAGGGCAACGTTGTACTTCTTTAGGTAATTTGATTCTACATAAAAAGATTAAAAAGCCATTTCTGGACAAGCTTTTGAAAAAAATTGCTCAGATTAAAATCGGCGACCCAATGAATAAGCAAGTTATGTATGGCCCTATGATGAGTGAAAAGTTTATGAGTGACCATTTGTCTAACTTAGAGAAACTTGTTAAAAAACACCACCGTGTACTAACTCAAGGCAGAATGAGTAAAGAAAATCCTTGGCCACATTGGGTAGGAAAAAGATCTCCCGAAGCGGGTTATTTTTGCCACCCTACTGTGGTGGATCAAGTCAAGCCTGGAGATGAAATTTATTCAACAGAAACTTTTGGACCTTTATTTAATGTGATGACCTGTCAAGATTTTGAGCAAGCAATTCATTTAGCAAACGGAACGGGTTATGGGCTTTCTTCAGCAATTTACACTCAAAATACATTTTATATTTATCACTGGAAAGAAAAGATTAGCTCTGGAATGACGAGTATTAATAACTCTACTACCGGAGCAGAAGCCCACTTACCTTTTGGTGGTAACGGAAAATCCGGTAATGGATCAAGGCAATCGGGTATTTGGGTTTTAGATCAATTTACCCGTTGGCAGGCAGTTAATTGGGACTTAAGTCAAAAACTACAATTAGCACAAATAGAAACACCACAAATAAGAGCGAATCTTAACTTTAGAATTAATTAAATTTTTAGATTGCTAAGTAAGTTTCTAGTTGAAATAATTAAAGCCGTTTATTAATTTGTGATGATACAGAGGGGATTTTAAAGATGACACTCATAAAAAAAATCATTGCTGCTATTGATTTTTCTAAGCATGGTGATGTGGTCTTGCAACGAGCTATTCATTTGACTCAGTCCAGTCAAGCTGAACTGCATGTCTTGCATGTGGTTCCAGATTTACCTTATGAAGCCGCAACGCAAAATGACGAAATTGTTGGATGGGTCAATCAATGGGAAGAAGAGGCGGCCAACAAGCTTAATCAAAAAATTATCAAGGTAGTCAGCGATCAGGTCGAAGTTCATAGCGAAGTGAGAGTAGGATCACCTTTTAAAGAGACTCTATACTATGCTAATGAGATAGCGGCGGATCTTATTCTTATTGGTACAGAAGAACGGAAAGGGATTTCGAGTTTATTATTAGGTAAGACAGCAGAGAGTATTGCGCGTAATTTTTGGCACCCTGTTTGGATTGAGCGTTCCAAGACTCCCGCAAACCTAAAAGAGATTTTGGTTCCTGTAGATCTTTCCCGGCTTTCTCATGAAACCGTGGAGGAAGCCATTAAATGGGCAAAGAGCTTTCAGCTAAAGCTTCACCTTCTACATGTTATGCAAATGCCTTATTTACCCTCTTATAGTTTAGTGAGTGCAGAGCGTTTTGATAAAAGCCTACGTAGCTTGGGTAAGGAGCACTTCCAATCTTTTATTGAAAAATTACCTTTGGATAAGGTGGATTATGAGATTCACTTTAGAGAAGGGGACCCTGTTAGCGAAGTCATGCGTTTTATTAAAGATAAGAAAATAGCTTTAATGGCATTGGGTTCTCGTGGTCAAACCGATCTCAGCCCTAAACTTTTAGGCTCAATTGCATTAGACTTACTCCGTCATGCTCCGACTTCAATATTATTATTGCGACCGAAGAGTCTTGATTTAAATTGGCTAAAAGCAAGTTTCAATCAAAACTAATTCCTCCCTCTTGCATACGCGTTTTATTTTAGGCATTATAAAAAGAGAAAGTACTTAACGGAGATGATCTCGAGTTAAGTCGAGTTGTTGGGTTTTTTTTCGAGTCTGAAATTAGACAGACGGAGAAAGAGAAAAGACCAGCTTGAGAGACGACGGTTGTTGAAGACACACAAGACATTCCTCGATAAAATGATAAAGAGGAACATGAAAAAAGCATGAGTTAATTAAAAAGTGCTGTATTTCGCAATAATACCGTATTCGCCCAAGTGGAGACGACAGATATTGCTCGGGGTCATCTTCTTTTTAATTTGTTGATCATCTCTTTTGGGTTTTGAGCCTTGATTAAGAGTTGGCGGTGTTTGGGGCGAAGGAATTCTTCTTTTAAAGCATGATCTAAAAATTGGATGATTCCATCAAAATACCCTTCTGTATTAATTATACCAATCGGTTTTTGATGCAGATTGATTTGTGACCAAGTTAGAATTTCGAAAAGTTCGTCGAGTGTACCTAGGCCTCCGGGTAGGGCTACAAAGGCATCCGAAAGATCGTACATCTTTTGTTTTCGGGCATGCATAGAATGGGTGATATGCAGCCGGTTAATTTTGGGGTGAGGGGCTTCCATAGGAAATAAAAGTTGAGGAATCACTCCTTCGACTTTCCCTCCATGTTCTAAAACAGCATCGGCAATACATCCCATTAAACCAATAGTAGTGCCACCAAATACCAATTTAAAATTATTTTTTGCAAGCAGCTTTCCCATTTCTTTTGCTACCTTGGTGTAAGTTTCACCTGCTCCAACTCTTGAACCGCAGAAAACACAAATTGTATGGATAGATTTTTTCATTGATTTCAGACGGGGTCTATAAAGTTCCAATGTTTAAAAGTAGCGGCTTGACCGCAAGGTTGATTTTTTTCATTTAAAAGTGTCCAAAGAAATGTGCCCTCGATACGAAATCTTTTGCCATTGTTTGAAATCCTGATACCTGAGTAATTTTGACAAAAGCCTATTTTTGATACCTCATTAAGTAGACTCTTTCTTTCGTCTCGATGAATGGGCTCTGCGGTAAGCCTGGAAGGAGTATGAATGAAGGAATCCCAAGTCATGCCCCACAAATCCAAAGCAGCTTGGTTGCCATAAGATAAAATAGGGTCTTCTGCTCCATCATGTGAGAGTACGACAAAGGGAGCTAGATATAATTTTTCTGCTAGTTTTTTGGGGTCTTCTTCTGGTTCAATTAGAGGTTCGCGTTTCCATCTTTGATAACTTTTTAATAATAGTTGCGAATGCTTTATTATTTTTTTAGATTGATAGACTGGTGTTGATAACACACTCAAAACTTTCACTCAAACCCTCCCAGAAAACTAACCTATTATATAATTTTAATTTTTGCCTTCTACGCTCAAAGTCAATGCTGGCTCATACGAAAAAACGGATTTTTAAAATTGCTGTTGTGTATTAAAATTAATTACTTATTCTTATTTTTCTATTGTAAGAATAAAATGACAAATATTGAAGGAAATAATGCAAGAATTGAGTTTTTTATGCATTTTTTGTTTTCGAAATGCCGCATTACGTCAAAGTTGTTTCAAGTTGATTTCTTCGAATAGAATATCTAATAGTAGCCTCAGGCGCTTTTTAGAATCATTATAGTGCCACTGCTAGATGGATTCTAAGCGAAAAATAGCATTTTCAAGCTCTTGGTGCATCTTTGTTTCTGGATAATGTACACGACGTCCATGGCCAGGTAGAACATAACTAAAGCTATAATCTAAGAGTCTTCTTAAGGACTTTATTTGTTCTTCCCATGAGTACCAACAAGTTTTTTTTGAAGCCCCTAGTGAGTGAAGTCGTCGGCTCCAGGATAGATGGTCTCCAGTAAATAAAAATTTATTTTTGTATAATAAAACACAATGTCCTTGGGTATGCCCTGGAGTGGGAATAATTAAAAAATTATGTCCAAAGGTAAAAGCTTGAGTCGCGTTAAGTATAATTTCTGCTTTTGTTTTATCAGAGGCATCTTTTTGATGTAAGATGCGTTGGGCACCAAACATTTGTGCATACTTTTCTGCATCTGCAATATCATCACGGTGAGTTAAAAAAATATATTTTAACCCTCCTTTTTCTTTAATTTTTTGATAAAGAAAAGGTTGATAACGAGGAGAGTCAATCATCCAGTTTCCCTGATTGTCCTCGATAAAATAACTGCTTGCTCCATAGGATTTTTTGGAATGAAAACCTAAGTAGTAGACATTTTCTGCAATCCACTGAGGGAAACCCTGCATAACATCCCGAGCTTTTTTATGACTATTGAGAACGCCTATCGAATGAGTAGGGCATGCTAAAAGGGCTTGGAGGGCTTGCTCTTCACCAAGTTCATCCTGAGGTTGAGCGAAGACATAGGAACAGTCATCATCTTCGGCAAAAAACTTTGGAGCGAGTTGACGGCAGACATCACAGTTGATGCAAGTCTTATCGACAAAAAAATTGCCTGGCACATTTTTTTCAACGCGTTGTTTATAAATGGCCATTCTTAAACTATAGCACGAATTATTTACAATAAGCTAGTATTCCAAAGATGGCTTTCTAAATTACAATATTATTTTTGTGTACTTGCTGCAGCACTTGGATTGCTAGCACAAAACTGGCTGACTGTTTCAATGCCTTGTTTACCAAGATCGATTTTCTTTTTTTCTCCACTACGGTGTGAAGCGACAGCCATAGCTGGGTTTCCTGCAGCATTAAAAGTATACCCTACCATACAGCCAGTATCACTAAAATAGCTATAACGAGAAGGGACCCCTCCTACATTTGTGTTGATTGTAAGATAAACGACATCCTTACCGGACCCCATAATACTGTCTTTTCCATTGGGGAGAGGGCCTTTACAGGTTACCAGATCATTTTCTTTTCCACACTGAAAACCATTGGCCGAGACAACGGATTGGGTATAAGCTGAAAAAGAGGTTCCTAAAAATAGTACGCTGATTAATCCAATAATGAAATGTTTCATGTATGTTTCCTTTCTTAGTTGGAGTTTAGCCATAACTCTGTTGGGTTACTTAGGTCAATAGCCTTTTAATGATGGGAGCATGGCAGATTATTTTTACATACTTTACTAGGCTTTCAGTTTTTCAAGAGTTTTCCTAGCGACACCACCAAAATCTCCATTACTCATAAATAATAAGATGTCTCCATGGCGACTTTCCTGAACAACGTAATCGACAAGTTCTTCATAGTTTTTTAAATACAAAGCTTTTTTTTCAGACGCTGTTTCATAGTTTTTTATATTATGGTTAATATCTTCAACGATCTGTTTTACATTAAGGGTTTGTCCTGACTTGACTTTCTCTGGTTGGAATACGCTAGCTAAAATGACTTTATGAGCTTGTAAAAAACTAAAAGGGTAGGCGTTTTGAAAAGTATCTCGTTTACTGGTATTACTGCGGGGTTCAAAAATAGCCCAGAGTCTTCGTGAAGGGTATTGTTCACGGATAGCCAAAATGGTTTCTCGTACCGCAGTCGGGTGGTGGGCAAAATCATCCATTACAAGGATGCCTTTTGGATTGCCTAAAATTTCTTGGCGGCGCTTGACTCCCTTAAAAGAGGGTAAGGCTTCTTGCAGGGATTTTACATCTAGCTCTAAAGTTGTTAGCAAGGCCAAGACGGCCAAGGCGTTACTTAAGTTATGACGTCCTGGAATTTTTAAATTAAATTCACCGAGCTTTTTTTCTCCTTTTTCGTATAGGGTAAATTGAGTACTGTTTTCTAAACTTTGAAGTTCAGCAAAATAATCACATTGCGTTCGATTTTCTGGAAGAGTGGCATAACGAATGACTCGACCAGAAAAATCTTGAATAAGAGCGCGCACCTCTGGGTCATCGATGTTAGCCACCAAAAACCCATCCTGGGGAATAATGGCCAAGAGTTTTCTAAAGGAAGAACGAACGTGTTCTAAGTCGCGATAAATATCTGCATGGTCAAATTCTACACTGGTCAATATGACTGCATGAGGTTGATAGTGTAAGAACTTAGGGCCTTTATCAAAAAAGGCAGTATCATATTCGTCCCCTTCCAGCACAAAGTAGGGGCCTGGTTTGAGCTGAAAGTTTTGAGGAAAGTTTTGAGGTTTTCCTCCAACAAAAAAACTGGGTTCTTTTTTACAGGCTTCTAAGAGCCAAGCAAGCAATGAAGTGGTGGTAGTTTTTCCATGCGTCCCAGCAACAACAAGTGATTTTTTGCCTTCTAAAAAAAAACGCTGAATCGCTTGTGGCATCGAAAGATAGGTTAGTTTCTGAGCTAAAACTGCTTGGGCTTCTGAGTTGTCACGTGAGATAACATTACCAATAATCACTAAATCGGGTTTGTGCTGGATATTTTTTGCATCATAGGGGCAATTAACAGGGATTTTCCATTTTTCTAATAAAGTACTCATAGGAGGGTAAACCCCCTGGTCGCTTCCAGTAACTTCGTGGCCGCTGGCTTGTAACATCCCTGCTAAGGAGGCCATTCCGGTGCCTCCAATACCGAGTAAATGAATTCTCATAAAGCCCTCATGTCATAAATGCTTTGTTCTTTCTAGAGAAATACGTTTACATGGATTAAAATATGGGGTCTTTAAAGTGTGTTAGAAAAAACTTTTTGATATCATCAGGCGTTTTTTAGTAAGGAGATCATAAAATGTTACAAAAAAAAATGATATTTAAAAAAATGCTAAGAAGTTTGTTTTTTACACTGCCCTTTTTTCTCTTGGGTAGTTTGCAGGTTCATGGGGAAGAATTCAAAGGTATTATTCACGATATTAACCCAAAAAGTCACAGTATGGGGCTGGATGTCCCCCCTCTAATTCGTATTTATGTCAATTCCGGGACAAGTTATCAAAATAAGAGTGCCTTTGCAGAGTTTAAAAAGGGAGACCGGATTGTCGTTAAAGTGAGTAAAATGCCGAATGGGACTTATATTGCAAATAAGGTTTCTTTTTTAGAGCATTTCGAAGAAAAAGTCGTTTTAGATAAGAATCGTATTCAAATTAAAGATGGCCAGCGTTTTTTATTGGGTGTTGGCCAAACCGCCGTTTTGACAAAAAATAACAAAGCGGAACTCGAAATTTTTTCAAAGGAATTTGTGAACACCTTTTGTAAAGATGGAGGTTTTGATTGCGCTGGAACCGGTGACATCGGCATGCGTCTGGAAGTCAGTAAAAATGGAGAAAAGAACGAAATTTTGTTGACCTCACAAGAAACGCGAAAGCCTCTTCAACCTGTAATAGCAGAAATTCATGGTTACAGGATTCAATTAATCGAAGTAGGAGAAGATGTCGTCTTACTTTTAGTCAGAAAAGCTCAGTAAATTTCTTCGCAGTCGGTCTAAAGCGGTTGCAGCCACAACCTGTTTGAAACGCTCTCTGCCAAAAGGAAAACGAAATTTTTTGACCCATTGTTGTTTTTCATCCACGACAGCAATATAGACTGTACCTACAGGTTTTTCTTGGGTGCCTCCACTAGGGCCGGCAATTCCAGTGGTTGCGATGCCAAAATCGGATTTTGCACGTCTACGGACCTCTTGAGCCATGATCAAAGCAACGGGTTCACTAACTGCACCCTGTTGTTCTATTATTTGGGGGTCGACCTTCAGCAGATCGATTTTGGCTTGGTTGGCATAAGTGACCAGACCTTCTATAAAGTAAGCACTGGCTCCTGGAACATCCGTTATTAGGTTCGCAATCAGCCCCCCAGTGCACGATTCTGCACAGGCCAACGTTTTATTTTTTGATATCAGCAAATCGCCTACAATTTTAGGAAGAAACTCGTCTCTTTCACTAATAATATAATTTTTTAGATGATTGCGAATCACCTGAGCAGAAGATTCGAGCTGGGTTTCGGCTTTCTTAGGGTCACTTTCATAGTTGTAAAGCCGTACATCAATATAAGGGAAACGTACCCGAAAACCCAGTTGAGTCTGGAGTAGCCCCACGCGGCCCTTAATTTCTTTGCGGAGCTCATGATCCATTTGTCCTTCAGGGATGCCAAAACAACGCAAGACTTTAAGCTGTCTTTCGTGGTTACGGCCAGGGGCCTGTTTTAAGATAGGCAAGAATTCATCAGTGAACATGGACTTCATTTCTGAAGGGACTCCCGGAAAAAAGGCGAAATGGACTTCTTTAAATAGATAGTAGATGCCAGGAGCTGTTCCCACTGTATTGGCTAAAACGGTAGCGCCTTGAGGAAAGAGGGCTTGTTTTTTTTGATTGGAACTGGCTTTGCGGCCCAGTTTTTCAAAAAAATCATGAATTTTTTTTAGACTCGTTGAATCCATGACTAGAGGCTTGTTAAAAAATTTCGCAGCCACTTCTATAGTAAAATCATCGACCGTAGGCCCTAAGCCTCCTGTTATTAAGATAAGTTGAGCGCGCTGCTGAGCCCTTTGCAGAACATCCAATATTAGGGATTCGTCGTCAGGTACAGCAGAGTGAAAGCACACTTGAACGCCTAATGAACTTAGTTGTTCGGATAGCCAGCTGGCGTTTGTGTTGATGACAGAACCGTCAACTACTTCATTTCCAATACTGATGATTTCTGCTCGCATATTAATGTGATTTACTTTCTTTTTTTACAAGTTAGAGAGGTCTTAAAAGAAGACCAGATAAAGCCCTCTTAAGATAACATGAGCGAAAATTCCTGCTGCAAGATCGTCAACAATGACACCCAAAGCTCCTTTTATTTTTTTATCTAAATAGGAGATAGGAAAGGGTTTCCAGATATCAAAAAGCCGGAAAAGTCCAAAACCAATCGCGACTGTCCAAAAATTAAAGGGCATTGCCCAAACTGCCACTAAGTATCCCAATATTTCATCTAGGATAATGACTCCACTGTCATGGGTGCCAAGTTGTTTTTCAGCAGACTGAACAATCGGCATGGAAATTATGAAGAATGCTATAAGAGAGAGAGAAAAATATAATGGACTTAAATTTCGCCACCAGTAAAAAAACAAGATACCCCAAAGACTTCCAAAGGTACCACTTGCCCAAGGAGAGTATCCGACTCCAAACCCAGAAGCTAAAATAAGTGAGAGCTTATTCATCATGCTTGGGATAACTCAGTCCGTGAAAGGCATCAACTTTCTTTTTTAAATAAAAGTAGGAAAGAATTGACGAAAGCTGACTTTTACTTATAAAAGTATTTACAAAAAATAGCTCATATTTTTATTTATATTCTAAAACTTAAAAATTTATTTAAGTTTTAGAAATTAATTTTAAAATTTTTGTATCCATGAAGTTCTATCAGTTTTGTGGAGGAGTTTTTATGAAGAACAAAATATTAAGTGTCAGTTTACTCGGTCTTTTATTTTTGGCTAGTTGTGGTGGTGGAAGTGCTTCGGAATCTGCCTTTGAAGCTAAGATTAATTCGGGAAAGAAATTAGCTACAAAAAATGGTGTTTCCATACATCAAGGTTATTTAGATTATATTGCTAGCTTTGAACCCAAGATTAAAGAGCGCCTCAATGATCCAGCAAGTAAAAAGCAACTTGTTGATGGTTTGTTGACTCAGGAGATTTTATATAAAGAAAGCGTGAAGCGAGGAATCACTGAAATGGATAAATACCAGAACCGAGTGATCCTAAATAATCGCCGCACTTTTATTCAGGCCTTGATGATGGAGGAAATCGAAAAACAAGCTAAAGCGGATTATGAAAAGAATAAAGAAAAAAAATATAATAAAGTTCATTTAGCACACATATTAGTTCGACCCCAAAGGGCTAAGCCTGGAGATAAAAATCCAAAACAAGACCAAAGTGCTTTAGAAGCGGCAGCGCTTGTTAAGGCAAAGGAAGCCAAACAGAAACTAGATGCAGGCAGTAAATGGGAAGACATTGTGAAGGAATATTCAGATGATGTGCGAACTAAGAAAAAAGGCGGTGATTTTGGCTTGATCGGTAAAGAGGACCGTCGAGTGAAACCCCTGCAGATGGAAGATCTAGTAGATAAGGCCTTTAGTCTCAAAGTAGGGGAAATCAGCGATCCCATTAAAACCCGCCAAGGTTATCATATTATTAAAGTTTTAGAGGCTCCTAAAGTAGCTAGTTTTGAAGAAGTTGAAGAAGAAATCAAAATGACTTTGCGGTCAGAGATTCAAAAGGAACTCATGACAAGTCTGATAGATAGCAAAGAAACTGTTTATGAAGACGAAGATCTTAAAAAATTAAGTGAGAAAGCTGACAGTAAAGTGGCTCCTAAAGGTAACTCACCAATTCAAGTCAGAACAACTCAGCCTAAGCCAAAACTAGACATTAAAGCCAAAACAGATGCTAAAAAAGAGCCCGCGAGTAAGGCTAAAAGTGCTCATTAAGTGAATAGACTTATTTCCTAAGCTGTTCTTTGATTTGATATAACGCAATGATTTTTTAAAAGAATGAATTTGTAGGGGCAGGCTTAGAACCTGCTCCTACGGTTAGGAAAGAAGTTTAATAAAGTATTTTTTGATTAAAAAAAATAGAAATGCCAGAGTATCACTCTGGCTTTTTTTTATGAAGTAAGAATCTTATTTAATTGCTTCAGTATTTGATCTTTACGGGTTTCAAGTATATTCTTGTCAAGAGGGTCATTTCCAAAAATATCGCTGAGACTATTTGCATAAGCAAAGTAAAACAGCATGGAACCTAAAAAGCTCACCACAAGGTGGTCTGCCTGGATTTCTCCTAATTTTAGTCCTTTAGATTGTACCCCTTTTACTAAACTGACTATTTGTTCATATAAGGGGGCCCGACCTTCTTCCCAAATACTTCGAGAAACAGCGCCTCCCTCTAAACCATCCCATAATAAAAGGCGGATAAACTCTTGATGACTCGCGCAAAAATCATGAAAAATTTCAGTTGATTTCAGTAGTAATGTTTTTGCAGTCCAAACCGTATTACTTTCTAACTGAGTTTTTAATAGTCTTTGCGTTAGCCACTCGTTCAGCATTTTCCATTGGTGGAGGTGCACTGACCGGTAGAGACTTTCTTTACTGCCATAGTAGTGATAAACCATGCGTTTATTGACTTTTGCTTTATCTAAAATATCTTTTAAGGATGTTCCTTCATATCCCGAGCCAGAAAAGCATTCGGTTGCGCAACTGAGGATTTTAGCACGGGTTTTTTGAGCATCTCTTTTTTGAGGTTTTTTTTCAGTATTTTGATTTTTTTTTGTTTTCATGTATATCTAATAACATTATTTGGTTTAGTCTGGAAACTTTTTATTTAGGCGCAGTTGTTTATTTCAGCTATTGACAAAATTAATTGTTTTTTATTATAATAACCATGTGGTTACTTAAAAGGGAGACCGATTTATATGATAGAAAAAATAGGCTTAAAAACAGGCCCTTCGTTCTCGGGTAAGATTTTTTTTAAGATGTCGAGCCCTTGGCATCCTACGGTGGCTTTTGCACCTGTTGCGATGGCTCTTTTTTACCTTGCCTGGTTGTGGGGAAATCACAGTGTACTAGGAATGATAGTTTTTGTTCTGTTAGGTATTATTGCTTGGACTTTTATTGAGTATGTATTGCACCGTTTTGTGTACCATTGGAACACTCGTAGGGAGCCTTTTAAATCTATGGTTTCGATGTTGCACTTAGCACATCATCGAGATACCGATGATAAGTATCTGATTTTTTCTCCCTTAACCGTTAGCTTACTCCTTTCTTCGGTGCTTTATTTAGTTTTTTTTGCGGTGACACAAAGTTGGAGTGCCGGTGCCTTGATGATGTCAGGGTTGACAGTTGGCTACACTTACTACGAGTGGCTACACTATGGGGCCCATCATTTTAAGACTCATCAGCCCATGTATAAATATTTACGTAAATATCACCTGGCTCATCATTTCAAACAGCCTAAAAAATGTTTTGGTGTCACCAATCCTTTTTGGGATATGTTATTTGGGACTCATATGAAATTTAATAAAAATAAAAAATAACTAAAATATGTGATAAAATAAAATCAGGGGAGGGACCTAAACCGATAAGAGGTATAATATGGAAACTTCTTTTATAAGGAAATATTTTGGGATTCGATTAGGGGGGCGCTTTCGAGAAAAAATTTTTTTCCGTGTTTCCCATCCTGCGTTTCACACTTTGGTTTTTTTAGGGTTGAGTCTTTTTTTCTTTGTCTATGCTTACTTACACACAAACATGAGTGGATTGCATATTTTATTTTATTTTTTAGTAGGTGTAGTTCTACTCAATATATCAGACTATAGCATTCACCGTTTTGAACATTTTCTGGCAACAAAGCGACGTTTAAGAGATATTGCAGAGTTTCATATGGTGCATCATCAAAATCCCAACGATGTTTATTTTATGCAAATTCCTCCAGTGATTAGTCTCTTTCTTTCTGGAGTGGTGTTTTTATTTTTGTATTTAGTCATTCAAGATATGGCGGTTGCGATGTTGATTTCCGCGGGTTATAACTTTTTTTATATTTTTTATGAATGGATGCATTATGGAGCGCATTGCTTTAAACCCAAATCATTGTGGTTAAAAAAGCTGCAACAGCATCACTTAGCTCATCATTATAAAAATCCCAATGGTTATTTTGGAACCACCAACCGCCTGCTGGATCGCCTTTTAAAGACCTAAGCTTCTATTATTCACTTTAGAATTTGTCAGGGTTTAAGAACAACCCATCGAGTTTCCACAGTTAAGACATTTATAACAAGCTCCATTGCGCACAGTAATGTGGCCACATTGATCGCAGAAAGGTGCATCTCCCATCATCGTGGAGAGCTGACCACTGAGACTGTCTTGGTGGCCCGCCATTTGATTCGAGTTTGAGGACTGTAGATTTTTCGGAGTTTCGGTTTGGCTAGTATGCAAAGCCTGAGGCAGATTGTTTTCTTTTTGGGGCTCGTCTGTTTTGTTGTCACCGGTATGAATCAGTTCTTCAGGTTTGACCTGAACTAAATCACTGCGGTTGAGATACTCGAGTCCCAAGTTACGAAAGATATAGTCGATGACCGAAGTAGCAAATTTAATATTAGGGTGATCGACGGGCCCTTGAGGCTCAAAGCGGGTAAAGGTAAAGACCTCGACGAACTCTTCGAGTGGCACACCGTATTGTAAGCCTAGTGACACCGCAATGGCAAAACAGTTCATCATACTGCGATAAGCGGCGCCTTCCTTATGCATATCAATAAAAATTTCTCCAAGTGTACCATCTTCGTATTCACCCGTGCGCAGATAAACCTTTTGGCCGCCCACACGTGCTTCTTGGGTATGTCCGCGTCGTTTTCGTGGTAAGCGCCTTCTTTGTAAGGGGAGACCTACAATTTCTTGATTTGTTGCTGTATTTTCTGTTGTACTGGCTTCTTTCTTAGATTCTTTTTTGGAAGAAAGCGGTTGAGAGAGTTTGCAGCCGTCCCGATAAAGAGCCACGGCTTTAAGTCCAAGCTTCCAGGCCTCAAAATAAATCTCTTTGATATCTTGTACCGTGCTTTCATGAGGGAGATTAACAGTTTTGCTGATCGCTCCAGAAATAAAAGGTTGGACAGCTGCCATCATGCGAACATGGCTCATGGGCACTAAAAAGCGTTTACCGTATTGGCCACATTTATTGGCGCAATCAAAGACGGGTAAATGATCAGGGCTAAGGTGAGGGGCACCTTCAATTGTCATGCGTCCGCAGATGACATCATTGGCTTCCTGAATTTGCCCCGGTGTAAAACCTAGCTCCTTAAGAAGATTAAAATCAGGTGCTGAATACTGGCTTTTTTCAAAACCTAGGCGGTTCATGGCCTCGGTTCCGATATTCCAAGTTGAGAAGGCTTGCGAGATATCAAAAACGGCTTCGAGGCTGGTTTCGATTCTTTCGATTTCTTCAATGCCAAGTCCTTTTGCCTTAAGTGTTTCGTGATTAATATAGGGAGCCCCACTAAAGCTTGAGGTTCCACGAATATAAGTGACGATATCTGTAATTTCTTCGGCTTTGTAGCCCAGGCGTTGCAAGGCTTTGGGGACCGACTGATTGATAATCTTAAAATAGCCTCCTCCAGCCAGTTTTTTAAATTTGACTAGGGCAAAGTCGGGCTCAATGCCAGTGGTGTCGCAGTCCATTAATAAACCAATGGTTCCAGTGGGGGCTAAGACCGTGGCTTGTGCATTTCGATAGCCGTGTTTTTTTCCTAATGTGAGGGCATGTTCCCAATCTTCTTGAGCGGCTTCAATGAGATCAGCGGCGCAGTGTTTGGCGTCAATTTTTTGCGAGGCCTTACGATGCATGTCGATGACTTCTAGCATGGGTTCACTGTTTTGAGCATAACCGGGGAAAGGGCCTTTGCTGGCTGCCATCTCTGCAGAGGTCACATAGGCATGTCCGCAAAGAATACCGGTGAGCGCTGCTGCGCTTTGTCGGCCTTCTTCGGAGTCATAGGGCACTCCTTTGATCATTAAAGCCGAACCTAGATTAGCATAACCCAAACCCAATGGTCGGTAGTCGTGACTGTTTTGGGCAATGGATTGAGTGGGGTAAGAACAAAAGTCTACCAGAATTTCTTGAGCAATAAATAAGATGCGAATAGCATGGCGATAGGCTTTGATATCCCAAGAACCATCTTTTTTAAGATATTTTGTCAGATTAATCGAAGAAAGGTTGCAAGCACTGTCATCTAAAAACATGTATTCGGAACAAGGGTTGCTAGCATTGATGCGGTCGGTGTTTTTACAAGTATGCCAACGATTAATCGTGCTGTCATATTGAACTCCGGGGTCGGCGCAACCCCAAGCGGCACTAGCAATCTGGTTAAAAAGATCCTTGGCTTGGAAGACATCGCAGACTTCACCCGTGGTGCGAAAATAGGTCTTCCACTCGCTTTCTTGATTAACGGCCTTCATAAATTCGTCGCTAATGCGAACCGAGTTGTTAGAATTTTGTCCACTGACGGTGTGGTAAGCCTCTCCGTTGAAATCACTGGAATAACCGGCATCGATTAAGGCCTGGACCTTTTTTTCTTCGCGGACCTTCCAATTAATAAAATCGACAATTTCGGGATGGTCCATATCCAAACAGACCATTTTAGCAGCCCGTCGGGTGGTTCCACCTGACTTTGTTGCCCCTGCTCCACGATCGAGGACCTCAAGAAAGCTCATCAAACCAGAGGAAGTCCCTCCGCCGGAGAGCTTTTCTTGGCGACCACGAACTTTAGAAAAATTGGTTCCGGTTCCCGATCCGTATTTAAAAAGTCGCGCTTCATTTTTGGCAAGCTCAAAGATGCTCATGAGGTCATCATTAGCTGATTGGATAAAACAGGCCGAGCATTGCGGTTGTTCATAAGAGTTAGTCGTTTGGAGGATTGCATCTTTGTCTGGATCCCAATAATAATTGCCTCCGGATCCTTCGATGCCATATTGGTGGTAAAGCCCACAATTGAACCAAACGGGTGAGTTAAAAGCTCCCCGTTGCGTGATGAGTAAATATTTGAGTTCATCTTCAAAGGCCTGAGCGTCTTCGCTACTTGCAAAATAGCCGCGTAGTTTCTCTCCAGCCTGACGAATGGTATGGGCCACACGGTGGACGACTTGGCGAGCAGAGGTTTCAGACCCTGTTTCGGGAACACCCGCCTTGCGGAAATATTTAGAAACGATAATATCGGTGGCTAATTGGCTCCAGTCGCGGGGGACTTCGACTTTGTCCATTTCAAAAACAATGCTACCATCAGGGTTGGTAATCACGGATCTCCGGTATTCGTACTCGATATTATCTAAGGGATTCTGGCCTTTTTTGCTATGTAAGCGGGAAATTTTAAGGCCTTTTCCCTGTTGAGTGATTTTGTTTTTAGCTAGATTGCTTTTTGATTGAGCGTCGACAGTCATGAGATCCTCCACCAAGACTTAAAAAATGATATGCACACCACCCCTCTTTTCCACA
>JAUHYS010000178.1 GCA_030426445.1 bacterium | reverse complement strand
TATGCAAAATTTTGAGAATTTCTTTGCTGAGATACTCTTTAAGCAGGTGAATTTCGGGTTCAGACTCGGTCGCGAGATCTTTCCGCAGTTTATTGAGCAACTTTTGGGTACTATTCACACCCACGTCCGCGCTGATGAGCAGCTCTTCTAGTTCGGCTAGGCTAGCCTCGTCCACCGTACGGTGACCACTAAAAATCTCTTTAAAACGCGCACTAAAAAGCCGCCGTGTTTTTTCCAAACCCACGGTTAAGGGTTTGATCTGTGCAGATTTTTTGGCGGAACCTGGGGCTTTGCGCCGCATTAAAACGAACAGCAGCACCAAAACCAGGATTATCCCAAAAGCAATAAAAGCCCAACCCGGTATGTTTTGTATCATTTTTTATTTCTTAAACAAAAAAGTTACTGAAAAAGCCTTTTTCTTAGTATTCAATCACACTATTAGCCGCAGCCTTAAAAAGCGCTCCATTGGCCATTTGACCTTCTAAGTAGAGAATGTTTTTGCCGGGTTTTTGATGTTTGATAAAATCCCACGCAGCAAAGGTTAAGGTTAAATCTTCGGTATCATTTTTATTTCTATCTCCACTTTCGGGAGCGTCTTTTCCTTCCAAAACCGGACGAAGGGGAGACTGTAGTTCCAATCCATTGATACGGGTAATGGCCAGACTCTCTGTCTTGATATTACTTAGTGGAACCCCTTTAGGGGCCTCGACAATTAATAGGGCCTCGCCTTTGATTTTACCTTTTTTGAGATTGACCTTAATATCTTCAGAATCTAAATCTAAAAAACCAATTTGGGTGCTGTTTTCTCGTGGGGGCAAGTTGGATTTTTTTGCGCGACGCTTGATTTTAAACTTCATATCCTCGGAAGTACTCACCTGAAAAGTTTCCCCGACTTTTGCTAAAGCGTGGGATTTCTCTCCATCAAGATTAATTTTTCCGGCAAGTGGAATAAAATCCCCCTGAAAACCGGTCACGCCCTTAATATTGACCACGACCTTGCCTTCTTTGCGATCATCATTCACTTCGATCACGCTGGCTTGCACTGGTGCGCCTTTTTCAATGACAGTTCTTCCAGAAACTTGAATGGATTCGGCCGTTGTTAACAAAACAGGGGTTCCAGGCTGGGTAAATGAACTACTCAGGATTTCTCCCAACTCGACCTTTAAAGGAGTACCGGCTTTAAGCTGAATCGCTCTTGCTCGGCGCCTTCTTCTTCGCTTTCGGGTGTTATTATTTCCAGAATTATTATCACCTTCTGGTTTGATGCTATTTCCTATTGGAACGACTGTGACCTCACTGTGAGTGACCTCTGTCCAGGCAAATAGACCGAGAGTGATAAAAGAAAGAGCAATGAGCTTTTTATTCATGAGGATTCCTCCATTGTAAAAATTCTAAAAATCGAATTAGCTTATTAGCCTAAATTTCCCAATTGACAAACAAAGAATTTGAGAAAACCGTTGTAATGGCATTGCTTTTCCAACAGTCTATATTTGGGCACCTGTTACCTTACTAATAATTTGCACCGCCAAATCAAGTCCATAGCTGGGTGCCTTGACCAGGCTCTCGGCATTTTCTCCTTTGCAGCCAGGAACTTCTCGATAACATTTATTCATCCCGCCCATGGCCAATACCATAAAACGCAAACCATTTTCAGAAAGGTCATTTGTGAGATCTTGAAACATATAGAATACACTAGGAAGTAAAATCTCTTGGCTATTTTCAAGTGGTTTGACCTCGATACTATTTCCTTTTCCCGATTCTTTAGTCAAATAAACCTTTAAGCCTTTATTAGCTAAGTCCTTACCTGTCACGGTGGCGAGTGAGTTTCCTGTGATCAGGTCCGCGCGTTGTAGACCTGAATTAGTTGCAATTTTTTGTACACTGCGCTGCACCTGATTGAGTAAAGGAATGCGTTGGTTCTCTGGACCATGGTGCATTACATAAGCATAAAGTACCAATGCAGAATTGATCTTATTGGTTAGAGTATCGTCTTTGGAAGCATTGGACTGAAAAGTCACTTTGGCTTGGCCTTTTTCATTAAAAACAATAGTGGTTTCCAAAAGCACATTTTCTGCGAGCTGCGGAGTTTTTTTACTCGAATTGACTGCAGGTGTCTTGGCCTGAGCAGGGGTTAAAAACAAAAAGCTCGCTAAGGTTAAAAATGAAATAATTGATCGTCGTTGCATGAAGGCTCTCCTTGGGGTTTTCCTTTAGTTGTCGGGAACTAAAGGTCTCCTCTTTATTCATGATTGGTTTTTAATTCATATCCGTCAATTCTTTATACGATTTCAAAAAGTTTTTCAACTCTGGCCTGAATGACGGTTAAACTAAGCTTAAACTAATGCTGTTTTTAATTGATAACGCACTGAAACCCTGCATTGTTTTGTAAAATAAAAAAAGCCAGAAATACAGAAAAGAATCTGTATTTCTGGCCTGGACAGGTTTTTGATTTTATAAAGAAGAATGTTTAATCTTTTTCAGGGGCTCTTTGAAGTCTCCTTAATCGAACCACATAAAGCACCAAAACCAATGTCAGCAGAGTAGAAAGCCCATAGCCCACAAAACCTGAAGAAGAGTTCAGAGAGCACATGTTTCCACTGCCTTGAAGATTAGTGGGGTCAACTCGCACAATCGAAATTCCTTCCGAACGCCCTCCTTGGGCTCCAGGGGCACCATCTAAGCCATCATCATTATTTTCGGGATTATTTTTATCTCCATGCACAATAGCTGTGTTAATAATCTGGTTATCTGCTGGCACACCAATAAGCTCGACTGTTATTTCTACAAGCGCACTTTCACCATTTTTGATTTCTCCGAGTTTACATAGTACAACCTGCCCATTGATTTGGCAGGTAGGGTCTCCGGGTGTCACCGAGATAATTTGTAATTCATCGGCAAGCTGATCAACCAAAATGGCATTGGGCTCGTCTTGAGGACCGGTGTTTTCTATCGTAATTGCATAGGTAAACGTTTGCCCTAGTTTGACTTCCTCTTCGCTTGCGACTTTATTGACAACTAGGTTAGAGCTATTTTGCTTTCTCTTAATAAAGCCGCCTGGATAGGCGTATGACACAAAGCCACCATAACCTAGGTTGTTTAACCCGAAAGCTTCTTCGCTGATAGCAAAGTGGCTACCTTCATCTACTTGAACATTAGCCACTTCGTAGCTACCAACTATTTTATATCCTGCAACAAGAACACCATCGATAAAAACATCCGCAGCTCCGGCAGGTCGAATAATTTGAACAAAGTGGTTATTGTATTGAGCCTTGTCAGGATCAGGGTCACTCACGCCTGTTTCAAAAGTATAGCGCTTGAGAAACTGCTCCACTGGAATGGCTTGATACATGGAAGGGTCTCCGCCCGAAATCCCAGGAACTGGTTCACCCACTGCAAAAATCCCCATTAAGTATTGTACAGGCAAAAAGGGTCCGTCTCCATTAAACACAACATCTGTTCCGTTATCTAAAGTAAGCTCTTGGAACTCGCCTTTATTTAAAGTCACTGGCGTTCCTGGTACCGGTGGTTCGGTGGTGATGGTGACATTGTCTGCTCCAGCATAAACTCGCCAAATATGCTGCTCTTCACCGCGCACTGGACTGTGAGTCCCTACATAAGTCGTGGACCATAATTCGGTGGGAACACTTGTCGCTTGAAGGTGGTCACAGGTCGAATTATCTGGTGGCACATTTGAGCATATATTCCCACCGATGACCCAAATGGGTTTGTCACTTTGAAGGAGAGTCCCTGAAATATCGGCTAGACCTTCAGCCCGGACTTGCAGGGTATCAAAACGGTTCATGGTCACCATGCCCGTATTTCCTGCGGTCACTGCATCCACTCCAGTTCCCCCTGCTGTATTCACAAAAGGGCTAAACTGCACATTGGTGTCATCTTCGAGACCAATGACATTAAGATAGCTATGGCCTTCAAAAAGAGTAGGCTCATTATCCACTTCTATCTCAGTGGAAAAAGAATCATAAGCCGCCACGACATAATCTGTTTTTAGAGTAGCTTCTGGAATTAAAACAGAGCTATCATTAGAGGCAACGCTAACAATGGGAGAGTGCAAATAAGCTTGAACAGGTATGTCACTCTCGACTCGATAGGTTCCGCCTTGACGCAAGACAGAAATATCACCGATAAAGTCTTCTTCTATATCAAATTGAGTGGAGGTTTCTGGAGCAAGCACGACGGGTGCCCCTAAAGTTTGCTCTACATTTGTTCCAACGGGGGTAAAGTAGAATTGTACATTAGCTGTCTTATCACTAAAAAAATTACCTACTACAACGGTATCAGCTGTATTTTGACCTGCTCCAAAAAAAAACTCAAAATTGTCCATTCTTTTAGATAAAAAGGAGCAGCCCATGGAACTGTCTGATAAAGAAGCTATTTCACATAACTCCAGACATTGTCCGGCAAAACAGGATTCGGTTTCACTTCCACAACTCACAGGGGCATTAAAGCCCTCTCCTGAGTCATTACATTCTTGAAAAGAGCTCTCATCGACACACTCTCTTGACCCGGGAATACAGACATCAAAAATAGCCCATGATTTTCC
Organism: bacterium; assembly: GCA_030426445.1. GTDB lineage: Bacteria > UBA10199 > UBA10199 > DSSB01 > DSSB01 > JACKPJ01. The sequence continues at coordinate 547 of JAUHYS010000178.1, read as the reverse complement.
TGCGGTAAAGAGGAACGCAAATAAAAACATTAAAAACAGTACCCTTTTATAAAGAGTTTTTATCATTCTTCTATCTCCTAAATGTTTAAAAATTATTTAACATTAGAGCCTTAACCCTAAAGTATGCGTGGAGTGCATTGACACGGAGACCCTTTAATAAAAGTCCCTTTAAATTAACGGCCTTAATATTATTCTCTATACTTAAGGGGGTTAAAGTTGCTAAATGTTTAATATTTTTTCTTTAGATCAATTCTCTACAAAAAATTGTCTCGAAAAAATGAACTATGGTAAAGAAAAAAAATATTTTATATATCTTTTCTCAAGTGATTAAACTCAAACTCATAAAGAAGCTACCTAAGATTAAGGCCCATTTTATCCCTATTTTTTTTCTATTGGTCCCTGCTGCATTAGGGTTTGCAGTGGAGCTTTATAATTTTTATTTTCGCGGCGTACATACGCCCTTTGTCTGGATATCGATTATTCTGGCTTTGCTCAGTTTATTTTTTTGGATACGGCGAACTTGGCTTTATATTGTACTGCTCGTCTT
>JAUHYS010000177.1 GCA_030426445.1 bacterium | reverse complement strand
GGGAGAAAAGTATTTACCGGACTCTAAAATTGTCGATGTCATTTGGGACATGGCAGGCAGAATTGATGATCAGTACAGCAATGGCAGAGAAAAATTAAGCGATCAATTAGATCGCTTATTAAAGGCCCCAGGTCAACAAGAAGGCATAGTTCGTTTATTTGCTGATGCTAGAGACGTTGCCCAGGTATTAACAGAAAGGTTAAAAGCCAACCAGCAAGGCCCCACTCGTGCAGATAAAAAAGCCACCATCGAAGTCCTACCCGAACCCGTTAGCTTGGAGCCTCCAACCGATGCCCCTACCCGCGAGGCTGCCTTTGAAATAGAACTGCAAGAAATTTCCACTCGACGTGACGGTCAACTTGCCAGAACTGTCACGACAAATTGGAATGCCTATTTAGATTACGCTGCAGAGCATCTCCATACACGCGGTGTCTCTGATAACCTCGCTCGCGGAGCCCTTAAAACGGCTCTCCACCGTGGTTTAAAGCATATTTATGACCGATATCAATCACTCGATGCACCAGGTAAAGAGGCCTACCTTGAAGCCCTAGGCCTCAGAGCAGAAAATTTTATCCAATTACTAGACCTTTTTTATATTACTAATCGCACCCAGCTACCCATCCCTTTGACTCACACTTCCATCCGCGATATGCGTGATCTCCCGCGCGCTATTTTGGCCAGTGGATTTGTGGATAGTCAAGCATCAGGTGCAGCCTCACTTAAGAACCACTTTAATCAACTTCCAGAGCGCTTAAATCGATTACGATCTCATGTGGCTCAAACCCCTCAACGTCACGGTTTTATCGCTGACTTTGCAAGTGAGCGCAGTGGAAAGGCCTTTGAACTTTTTAATATCGCCAATCAACCCGGCACAGAAACCACTGCAAACCGATTAGTACGCGAATCCCAAGCTGTAAGCATTGACCCTCAAGAAAGAGTAAGCAACGAGACCTATTGGCGGGCTTTTATGGATTCGCTCGAAAACTCCCCTCCCAAAGAGTCCGTCAAGCAAGGACCAGGGCAAGCAAGAATTGAAATCATCAAAGCCTTATGGGACTACCTACGTGGCTTTAAACAAGAGTACGAAAAAAGAGAAAAAAATCATACCTCGCTACCTGTAGAACTGACCGCTGAAGAACGCGCAAAACTCTTTCACGATATTGATTTTTGGATGAAAATTTTGGCTGATGCAAGAAGTGGTGAAGTTGGTCCCTTACTCGCCCACCGCGAGGCCTTTATAAGTGATTTGCTACCCTTTGCCGAGGCCAATTATTTGCGCACCAAAAGGTTTGCCCACGCAAAAACAAAACGCCCCAGTGACCGAGATCTACTAAGCAGCCTACTAGACAAACCCAATCTCACTCCCCAGGAAATCTCAGACAGTAGGGTTCGCGCAGCGATAGAATACACACGAAGAAAGCGCTTTAGCCTTTGGGAAGAAGCCGTCACACACCTTGGGGAACAAGACAAAGCGGCTACCCTGCAAAAGCTTGACGGTACTAAAAGCAGAAAAGAGATCGATAGAAAATGGGACGTGACCCTGAAAAAACTGGCACAAGCCAGTCGGGGTAAGGAAAGTGTTTTATTTAACGACCACAGCTCCCTCGAGCGGGTTTATCTCATGCTAGAGCACAGTGGTTTTTTTGAGGGTGGGCTTCATACAGAAGAACGCGACATGCTTATGCACATGCGAGGCCTGCGTGATTTGCCCGCCGCTACCGCAAGCAACCAGGGTCAAATTGCAACAGAAAAATGGGAAAATGTAGCAGCTTTTCACCACCATTTAAGTGGCCTAAAAGCAGGCTCCACTGCAAGAACCCAGTCCCAAGCGATTCGCCAAAATCTAGTGGAGGCCTTAAGTCGAGAGTTTGAACGTATTTTACCCAGCCATGGTTTTTCGGATACCGACACCTCGGCAAAACTGGAGGCCCTATTTGCTCGGCGGACTTCTCCAAAAATCGACCGAGCTACTTTAGCAGATATAGTTTGGCATATTCGCGCGGCAACTAATAGCGCCACAGGACATCTAGCTCTGATCAATCACCCTCAATATTGGGTTGTCCTAGGTATCGTCTTAGAAGAAACTGGCGGCCCAGAAAGTCCCGAGCTGGAAAAAGCTATCGATGCGCTCATTAAACTCAGTCCAAAAGTCTCATTGGATAACCCAATCAGCCGTTTAGAACCCCGCCTTCCTAAAAAAGCAGCCAAATGGACAAGCGGAATGGGAAACGGAATTTGGCAAGAGAGCTTACAGACTACTGTGGACATCCCCCTGGGAGAAAGACATGGCTTTTACCACGTTCGTGCTCGCTATCACCCTAAAAGTCAAGAGCTTCTTATTCAAATGCGACAGGACTTGCCTGAAAAAAGTGATGCCATCGATAGCTTAGTACAACAAGGGAAACTTCCTGTACAAGAAGAAGGAAAGTACCAAAAAAGAGCAACCAGTTTTGCTGCTATTACAGGCGTACAGCAACCTAGGCTGACAATAGGTGGGCAACAGCACATTGGTCATTGGGATCCAGTTACCAATAATTTTATTTTTACAACAGTGATAGCTCCAGAGCATCTTGCAGACAACCCTATCCAAATACAAGCAAGGCATAGTGTCAGAGGTCTTTTAGTGGATGTAGGTGACCCGGTTCGTATTGACCTGCCAACTCAAGTACAGGTTGCCCACGCAGAGGCTAAAAGAGTCGCGGTTGCTCAAGCCGAGGCTGCTCGTGGAGCGGCGGCTGCAAAAACACCGGACCCTAAAATCATTCAGCGTGGAGAAGTCCGCGTCAGTCATGAAACCTTGGCTGCCTTGCATGAGGCAATCAAAGAACCTTCCAAGGAAAAACGAATTAAAGACGGCAGCCCAAAAGGTGCGGAGAAAATAAAAGTCAGCAAAACTTATGACCACGTTATTGTACAAGCTAACTTTGCAAAACTGGCTAACACCGTAAAAGGAAGCGAAGGCAGTACTTTTCGTACAGTGGCAGAAGGGGAAAGCGCAGTCGCTCTTAATTTTTTGGCCGATCTGTACAGTCTTGGGGTGGCTCGAAAGGGAATTACTCTGAAAAAAGATTTAACAGTTAAAATTCCTCGTGCAGAACTGGAAAGCCTCATTGAGTCCATTGATATTGCTCCAGCTAGTGATGCTGCTGAAATCAGAGACATTCGAACAGCAAATACTCATAGAAATTTAATGGCAGCAAAATCAGCATCTAATGGTCAGCTTGTCAGCGTCGCACTTGCCGATCTGGCACAGGCTCACCGCTATCGAGAAAATCATTTTGTCCAACTAAACCAAGCTGAAGCCGACTTAATATTAAGGGGTATTCAGCGTACCTTTGCACTAGCCCGAGAGCAGCAAGTCGAACTAACTCGTCTAAAAGGTGAAGGGGTTTCGCTTAGCCGAACTCGAGTCATGGCTGGACTCGGCAGAAGTGTCGACGTACTCAATCTATTACGTGATTGGATTCTTCAAGAGCGTCAACATGGCGCGGTTTACCTTACTAATGAAGAAGCCAGTCTGGCAAAGAGGGTCTTAGAACGTAATCCCGTAGGCAATAGAGAAACTCGAGAAAATCGCGAACAATTGATTACCGATATCAACAAAGCTCTCTCTACCCGAGCTTATGAGTTCTAGAGTTACAGAAAGCATGATCAAAACACAACTCTCGGCTGCCGTGGCCAGTATCGAAATTAGAAAAGGAGAAGACGCTTTTCAAAAACTCCAAGCGCAGTTTGGTCGCCAAATGGACGCAGCAGGAATAGACGCAAAAATAAAACTTGCTGAAACCAGTGATAAGGCGGGGGGAACTCGAGAGGGTCTGAGGCAAGAGATCAATCTTCCAGATAGAAAAATAACAGTCTTTATTGACTATAGTCCACAAGCGGGAACTCCGCGATTAACTCGACCTGTCGCAGTTTCTCAAGAAGCTTCAGCACTAAAAGAACGCGGCCAGGAAGCCTTTAAGCAGGCTTATCAAGCAGCTTTGTATAACGGCCAACCTCGCGTCGAGTCACTAGCCCGAGCGATTTACCGTTTAACCCTCCATAAAATTGGCTATGAACCAGAACTGTTCGAAGCTCACGGCTATAACTTAGATACTTTTTATCGTGGATTGGGTTTTGAAAGAGCGATTTTGCGATATCTCGAAACCGGAAAAATGCCTGCTGACTTTTGGAGAGTCATGGAAAGTCACGTCCCTGCAAAAGGTTTCTCTGCTACAAATGGCCCAACTATTTTAAGAGCTATTGAGACAAATATTGCAGAAGCCGCTGTTAACACTGCAGGGTCTGTTTATCAAGGCCGAGATGCAGCAGAAGCTATTGCAAGTTTTCAAAGGGATATCGCTTCCGCAGCCCAGGCTCATCAGCCAGAAGCAGAAAAAAGACAAAGACAAACGCGCCAAGAAATTATTAAGAGAAGAGCTGAAGCGAATAAAAGAAAAGCACTTAGAGCAAGAAGGTAGCAAGCCATACACCCATATATTAACATGTCATACTATGAACATTTTTTAAAATAAGGAGACCACATGCCAGACAACATATCCGGTACCGAAAAAGTCGATTATGAAGTTATTTTACTCACTCAACGCATTTTAGACTCAGAAGAATTTCAGCAGGTGCATAATAAAAGTCAATATGGAGCCCTACGGCGAGAGGCCCTAGGAAATAAAGGGATTACCACAGCACTCCTTCAAAACACACAAGCTGCCTTAACGCTTCTGCTTGAGCAAAACGGCCCGAGCTGCGGGCAACAATTCGAACTAGAGGCCCCTTTTGCTCTGGCTGCAAAAGGCGTACTCAATTTTGCCCAAATGGTTGAAAAAGCGGGTGGCCCTAATTTTGTAAAGGATGCTTTTATAGGCGCTCAGGAACAGGGGCTGCTTAGTGAGGGATGGACTTGGCAAGATAAGCCCTTACCTAGATTATATGCAGCCTACCAAAGCATCATAGACGGTTATGCTGCCGCGGAGCGTGAAGCTGGCAGAGAAGCTTTTGCTCCTGGAGAAGTCGTATCAAAAACAAATCTAAGACTAAGAGTCTTACAGGGTATTGCAGGAAAATCACCATTTTCAGAAAGAGCAGCTAAGTTTAAAGAAACTGCAGAAGCCTTTATAGCCAAAATGGGTGA
>JAUHYS010000176.1 GCA_030426445.1 bacterium | reverse complement strand
GAAATAATACCATCTGTAGGATTCCAATAAACATCAGGACAGGGCTCGCAACCGCTTCCATCAATATCTAAGAATTGGTCGACACAAGCATCCCCATTGCCATCGGTAGTTGCACAAACAACTGAAGAGCCATCCGGATCAAAAAATTGATTGAAACAACCATCTTCATTGGTATCCACTGCTGTTTCGTCATTTCCATCGCCATCTGGATCATCCATGACATTGTCTTGAGGGTTTTCGCCGCCTCCATCATCAATTTTAATCACTTCAATAGAAGGAGAACCATTGGTAAGAGGAGTTAGCGTGCCACCACTATCCATCATTTGTTCGATATTAAAAGTATAGCTTCCAGTGGCATCAGGAGCGGTGATGTTCTCATAATCAAAGATGACACTGCCTCCTTGATTAAGAAATAAAAGTTCTTGGGTTACCATATTGTCATTAAAAATGGGGTCAGCAGGGCCCGCCATAATATGATCAATATGCAGGGTTCCAATCAGTGCAACATTGACTAAACTAGGGAAAGCAAAGCCATAGCTTTTTAATTGGTTACGATCATTTGTTGGAATTCCCGAAATATCTAGAACTACATGAGCCCACTCTTCATCTCCCAGAAGAATGGTTTCAATATCGATAAGAGAATCTGAAAAATTAACCGAATCTGCATTGGCTAAATTGTCTTGCTCAGAAACTCTAAACTGAGCTGAATTAAAAAGATTGACACTGAGTAAATCAGTATTGCGAATGTAAAAGCTGACATGAGTAAAATTAGACCAATCTTGGGCAGCACCATAATTGTAATAAACCAGACCTGTCGATCCCACCCCAACTGCTAAAGCTCCATCAATTTTTAAACTGCCTGCGCCTTCCCAGATATCTCCTGGGTCCGTATCTGTCGAGACATCCAAGGTACATAAAAGACAGAGGCCGCTAATATCGGTACCCCATCCGGTAGGTGGGTCGGCATCTAGATCATCGATGAGCATACCCGACATACCATTATTAATGGTTACAGTCGTGTTAGCTGGACTAGGATTTGGCCACGGATTTGGAACCGTCATTTTCACACTTCCATCGCCTAATTTTTGAGTTGCAACGTAAGTAAAGGTGAAATTATTTCCCGAAGAACCAGAGAGTGCTGCATTTGGGTTAACGTTTGCACTGCCGCTGCCATCAACAGCTAGTGCCGAAGTTTGTATTAGAAATGGACTTAGTAATAATGAAGAAAATAAAATAAGACGATTAAATTTATTTTTTGGACTTTTTTTCATTTTTTATCCCCCATTGGTTTGACAAGTTTGTTGTCCAACTCGTCTGTTTTCCTGAGCGCTACCATTAATTATACAGGAAGCTCATCAGGTATAGACAAGTTTTTTTTATATTTTTTTCTTAACTTGATTAACAGACTGGTTTTTATAGGGGATTTTATAAAGATTTCTTGTTTAAAAAATTATTTTTTTAAATGAGCTAGCATCACTTTTTTCATTAAGTCTATATTTGGAAAAGTTCCCGTCCATAATTGAAAAGCGAGCGCACCTTGATAAACCAGCATGCCTTCTCCAGTATGAATAGGGAGTTTTCTTTTTTTGGCTTCTTTTAAAAAAGGAGTGATCAATGGGTTATAGACAATATCACTGATGAGGGTTTTGGGTTGGGTAGAATTCCAAGGAAAATTTTCGAAACGAGTTTGGTTTAAACCGATACGAGTGGTGTTGATAATGAGCCCAGATTTTTGGATGTAGTTTTTTAACTTGGGGTCTTGTAGTGCAACTGTTTCAATATTTATTTTTTGTTTTTTTGCAAAGTGCATAAAATCTATTTTAATTTTTTCTGCACGCTCTAAATGGCGGTTTACGATATAAACTTGAGAGACACCCTTTTGTAAAAGGGCCGCGCAAATAGCTCGTGCGGCTCCACCCGCTCCAATCATAAGGGTAGGGGTGTGATGCAGTTGTTCTTGTGTTTTTGCAGGCAGTGAAAGCAGATAACCTTCTCCATCAGTGTTAAAGCCAAAAAGCTGGTTTTTTTGACAAACGACTGTATTGACGGCTCCAATCAGTTTTGCTTTGGGGGCTATCCAATCTAAAAAAGGAAAGGCTTTTTCTTTGAGAGGTACTGTGATGTTAAAACCAGCGAGTCTTTTAGCTTGTCGGTTAAAAAAAGTTTTGAGTTGCTTTTCTCTGACCTGAATTTTTATGTACTTTGCAGCTATTTTAAGCTCGTTAAATGCCGCTTGTTGGATCAGTGGAGAAAGAGAATGCGTGACAGGGTCTCCAATGACGGCATATTTTTTAATCTTGAATTGAAATTTTTTCTTGTCCATGTTTTCTTTTAAAAGCTAATTTTTATTTTTTTTCAAATGAAATAAGTGGGATAAACTTGTGATCGAAAAAGAAATCGCGATTGGCTTTGCCTGGTACATTGTTTTTTTATTTTCCGTAACCTTTCACGAGGCCTCCCATGCTTGGGTGGCCAAATTGGGAGGAGACCTTACTGCCTATGAAGGCGGGCAGGTCAGTCTTAATCCATTACCTCATATTCAACGTGAGCCTTTTGGCATGGTATTGGTACCCATTGTGTCTTTAATTTTTTTGCATTTTCCACTTGGTTTTGCGAGCACTCCCTACAATCCAGGTTGGGCCGAAAGACACCCCAAGCGTTCGGGCTTAATGGCTTTGGCAGGGCCCGTTTCTAATCTTGTACTGGTTTTATTGGCCTTTGCTTTGATCTATCTCGGTATTTCATTGCATTGGTGGCAAAATATTCCTTCCGGTTCAGAAATTCATTTTCAGATCATCAGCCACTTTGAAAATAACAGCCTCAATCAATTGGCCCTTTTTGTCAGTATGTTCTTCACCTTAAACCTGATACTGGCTGTACTCAATATTCTGCCTTTTCCTCCTTTGGATGGGAGTGGTGTGGTCCTTTTACTTTTAGATAAATCGACTTCGCATCGCTACATGCGCTTTATTCAACAACCGGGAATGAGTTTTTTGGGCATCATTATTGCTTGGAATTTATTCCCCCGAATCTTTGAACCCATCTATCAATATACACTTAATGCTATTTATTTACTCTAGGGGAGGGAGTTTATCTGCAGCCGGAGGCGGAGGGAGGGTTTCAGGGGGCTTTTCTTCTTTTTCTTTTCCAATAAAGTCCTGAAAGGTTTGCATCATTTCTTTTTGTTTCTCTTGAAAGAGCAAACGTTGCCATGCCCTTAAGTGTTGGTTAGCATAGGCTTTTATCTCTTGATTACTGGGATCTAATTGCACTGCTTTTTTAATCAGCTCCGAGGCAAGTTTATAATTTTTTTGTTGAGCTTGTGCTTTTCCGACCTGAAAATAAACTTTAGAAAGTAGAGAAGGGGGAACACCCGTGGTGTCTTGTATAAGTGACTGTTGAAGATAACGGTTGGACTCAGGCCAGTTTTGTTTCTTAGCGTAAATAAAACCCACCATATAATTAAGTGAAAAACTATTATTAATTTGTGCAGCTTGTATCAGCAAGGGAAGGGCTTCGTCGTAACGGCTTGCCTTAAATAAAGCTCGTCCATAATTTTCATAGATTTCATTTTGGTAACGGTGACTAGTCTTGAGGCTTTTTAAACCTTTTGCCGCGAGGCCGTAATATTGGATAGCCGTGTATAGGTTTTCCTGTTTTTCACTACAAACCGCCATTTTATAAAGCACTAGAGTGTCTTTACATTGCAGTCCAACTGCTTTTTTTAAATGTGCCAAAGCCTGTGAGCAATCTTGACGGTCGTAAGCTGCAAATCCGGCTTTGACGTCTTGATTCCATGAAGAGCTACGTTGTCCGAATTTAGAATAAAAACCATAATCATCAGCCATTGCAAAATGACTAAAAAGGCCAAAAATGAGTAGAAAAAGATTGAAAAAGATATTTTTTTTATTAAAAAAAGCTGATTTCATGTTTTTTTAAATATTTTTTTTATTTTCATTCTTAAGTTGAAATCCTATCTGCCACATGTTAGATACGGCGTCCAGAACTAGATAGTTCTAAAAAACGTTGCAATGATTCCAGCTCTTTGTTGAATACTTTTTTGACGCACTCGACGTACTCATTGTACGATTCCTTTGTCAAAAAAATCTTCGCCTCGATCTGAAACCATTTCAACATTTTTTATAAATTCAATATAGAGTTTATAAACTTATTAATTCACACATTTTATCCATATTTAAGCTTAAGCCTCGGGTGCCCATTGGGGTCAAGGAAAAGCAAGGGATAAAGTGGAGGCATAACCCGAAAGGAAAATAACATGACTCAAGTTCAAATGAAAGACCTGCTGGAAGCAGGCATGCACTTTGGCCATTTAACCCGTCGTTGGAACCCCAAAATGAAACCTTATATTTATGGGGTTCGCAATGGGATTCATATCATCGACCTATCCAAAACCGTCAATCACATGCAAAAAGCTTTAGACTTTCTTGCCGAGGCCGTAGGAGAGGGGCGCAGTGTTTTATTTGTCGGCACCAAGCGTCAAGCTCAGGAAATTATTGCACGAGAGGCCGAACGCTGTGAGATGTTTTACATCAATAGTCGTTGGCTGGGTGGCACGCTGACTAATTTTCGTACCATTAAGGCTTCTATCGATAGGCTCAAAGAACTCAAAGGTAAAAAGGAAGATGGTACTTTTGATGTTTTAAGAAAAAAAGAGCGTTTACTCATTGATCGAGAAATCGAAAAATTACTCGTTTCTTTAGGGGGTATCCAAAACATGGGTAAAGTTCCAGGGGTGCTCGTCGTGATTGACCCTCAACTTGAGCATATCGCTTTACACGAAGCCAATGTCTTGGGCATACCAGTCGTGGCCTTAGCCGATACCAACTGTGATCCAGATAGTGTGGACTATTTGGTCCCAGGCAATGATGATGCCATTCGATCCATCGAATTATTTACTCAAAAAGTCGCTGATCAGATTTTAGAAGGTTTAAAGATTCGAGAAGCTAAAGCTAGACAGCTCAAAGAAGAACAAAGTAAGAAAAGCAAGGAACAGGCGGCTGTTCGAGAAGTCGAAGTTTCTAAAGAAAAATCAAAAAACTATGTGGCTAAAGTGAAACCTGAAGACTTTGAAAATAATGAAGCTGAAGAAGGGCATTACAGTGCCAAAGCCAG
>JAUHYS010000175.1 GCA_030426445.1 bacterium | reverse complement strand
AAAGTATTTGTTAGACCGTGGTGTACAGACAAATATCCGCCACAGCCGGGGCTTAGATATTTTAGGTGCTTGTGGCCAATTAAAAGCAGAAATGGATGCTAGGTAATATTAGGGTATATTATTGTAAGGGCGTTGCTTGCTGCGCCTTAAAGCTAAAAATATCAATAATAGACCCCATGCTAAAGAGGCCAGTGCTAATCCCCAAGCCTGCAAGTAAAGTGCGATCGACCAATTAAATAAAAAAATGCCTGAGTAAAGAGCGACGCCTAGTTTGATAGCTCCACTTTTTGGAGAAATATTTTTAAAGCCACCTAATAGACGAAAACAACCCAGAATACAAAATGAGACCAAGAGCCATCCTGCAAAGTTAGATAGTGGTATGCCAAAGTAAATTCCTTCGTTTGTATAATGATAAATGTCCCCTAAAAACCACTCTGAACCTCTGTGTGCGACTGGATCAATGATAATATCCAAAAGAGTCGTACAAGCAGAACCGCTAAATATTGTCGACCATGAATAAAAGATCTGAGGGTTTTCAATTTGGGTTTGCGACCTTGTTTTCAAAAAAAGAGCCATGATGTATCCAGAAAAACAAAGAAATGTATAAGAGATTGAATCCCAAATCGGGACTCCCCATACCATGAGCTCTCCTGACATTTCTTCATAGTGGTATTCCCAATAACCATAGGGAAAACCATTGCGAATGGAGGAAGCCTCTGAAAGCCAGGCGATGGTATAACCGACAAGAATAAAAAGCAGACTGCGCTTAAGTCCCCAAAAAAGAGAAGCAATGAAGAGATAAGAAGCTAAAAAAGTAAAGACATACCAACGTTTAAATAACATCAATGAAAAGGTAGAAAGTAGAGAGATAAAAAATTCTTCAATGGAATGCAGTACCACTTTAAGATACTCCCGCAGAAACTTGTTTTTGCAATGCTTTCCAAGGGTCTGATTGAGGGAGGCCTAACTCTTTTCTAGCCAAGCTGGTGTCATAAAAGAAAGGTTTTCTGAGTGTTTCGAGTAAATTATTTTGAAAGCCTGCGCGTCGTTGAAAAATATTTCTGAGAAGACTGTTGGATGCTTTGGCTAAGAAAAAGGGCAAGGCCATCTTGGGGTATTTGATGTGAGTCATTTTTTCAAGTTGCTGGAGGATTTCTAGCATATAGACGTTTTTATTGCCTAAAATATATCTGCCTCCAATTTGTCCTCGCTTTGCAGTTAGGATACAGCCCTTCGCAACATCTTTAACATCAATGAGATTAAATCCAGTATCTAAATAAAAAAGGAGTTTTTTTTGTAAATAGCGTTGAATAAAATGTCCAAAAGGGTTTTCGTCTCCTTGGCCTGGCCCTACACATACCGTTGGATAAACTATGATAATAGGAAGTCCTTTTTGGCGGTACTCAATCACTTTTCTTTCGGCCAAGTAACGGCTTTTTTCATAATCCGTTTTTAAATCTTCTAAAGCAACTCCATCATTTTCGTTAGCAATTTCTTTTCCTGGGGCAGGGCGCAATAGTTCCATAGCCGACACATAAATGACTTTGTCCACTCCGGCTTGAAACGCCGCTTCAAGTAAATTTTGGGTGCCTTTTTGATTAATTTGATAAAGCAGCGAACGGTCTTTTTTTTCTAAGGAGTAATAGTGTTCAGTATGAAAGACAATTGAACAACCCTGCACTGCCTGATAAAGATCTTCCTTGTTGGTGATATCTACATGTCGTGTTTCTAAATCAAGTCCTTCGATTAAAAAGTCACTACTACGTTTTTTGGATGAACTTTTAAAATGATGAGTAGCCCGGATCGGTAATCCTTGTTTAGAAAGTTCCTCAATCAGGTTATACCCCACTAGGGTCTGTGATCCAGTGACAAGAAAATGTTTCACTTTGATTTGTCCACATTTAAAGGTAAATTATCCGAACATTATAATCTACCAAAAAGAACACATTCGTAAATATTTTTCAATGGATAAAGGTAAAAGAGGGAGCAGCTTCCCTTTGCAAGTATTAAAATCGTATTTTATGGCCTTGTTGAGTATGAATTAAATGCTGACTTCCCTGCGGATTAATTGAATAAACTGGTCAACAAGTTCGGGGTCCCATTGACCACTTTGTTTTTCTCTTTCAAAAATTTTAAGAGCATCTTCTGGTGGAACCCCCCTACGATAGGGACGGTTGCTTGTCATCGCATCATAGGCATCGGCAATGGCGACCAGGCGAGGACCAATAGAGAGTTCTTGACCCTGGATACCATCAGGATAACCTTGACCATCCATTCTTTCATGGTGGTGGCGAATAATAGGAAGCGCAGGAGACAAACTTTTTAGGGCTTTGCAAATTTCACAACCGCGTGCTGGGTGGGAACGGATATGGGCAAGCTCTTCTTGAGAAAGCTTACCTGATTTATTGAGTATGGATTCGCGGATGCCAATTTTACCAATATCGTGTAATAACGCGCCGCGTCGAATCATCTCTTGGTCTTTTTCCCCTAAGCCAATATACTTTGCAAGCAACACCGAGTATTTAGCAACGCGCTCGGAATGGCCTCTTGTATAAACATCTTTGGCTTCGATCATTTCGGCAAGAGTGAAAATAATGGTTTCACTACGTTCCACATCGTCGTAGAGGTCTTTTAATTTAAGCAAAGATTTTACTCGGGTCAAAAGCTCGACTTTATTAAAGGGCTTCATTAGGAAGTCATCTGCACCCATTTCGATGGCTTTAATTTTATCGCTCAACTCCTTGAGAGCCGTAATTACAATAACAGGAATGAGTTGAGTTTTTTTATCACTTTTGATTTTATGACAGACTTCATAGCCGGAAAGTCGAGGCATCATAAGGTCTAGCAAAACAAGGTCAGGAGGGCTTTCTTCAATTTTAAGTAGGGCTTCTTCACCGTCAAAGGCTTTTTCAAACTCGTAGCCATGAGGTTTAAGATAAGCTTGTAGAAGTTCTACGTTGGTTGGGTTGTCATCCACTAAAAGAATACGGTAGTTTTTTTGGGGTACAACTACATTAATATCTTGTCCTTGCATGAGTGTATTGTAACAAAACTTATTATCAGTGACTAGAGATTAATGTTAATTTATGCTAAAAAAAGCATCTAATTAGAGTAGGTATTTTATGTGGAAGTTATTTAAAAAATTTCTTTATCTTATCTTTTTTTTGGCCGCTCTTGCCTTGATTTTCGATTTTAAAATTATGGATCAGAGTGCAAGGACTTGGGCTGGACATTTATGGAATCAACCACAAGTACAAAAAGTCTATGAGGGTATTTTAGAAAGAACGCGAGCAGTCTTTAATAAGGAAATCAATGTAGAAGATGCTTTTAAATCAGAGTCTCCCAAACCCGGGACTTCAAGGGACGAATAATCATTCATCATCAGGGAGTTTTGGATTAGAAACGCTCGGTTTTAACTTATGACCATGCTTTTTAATGAGCTTCTTCTTTAAGGCTTCACTGTCTTCTGAATGAAGGGTTGAAGCTTTGCCTTCCTCATTACTTTCTTTAAGGATTTTAAACTCAAGAGGGCTTAAAGTATTTAGATGGATATCACGCTGTGGGTAAGCGATGGTGATTTCACCTTCTCTAAATAAACTGTCAATACGGAAGCGAATGTCGCTTTCAATTTTTCTGCGGTCCATCAAAGAACGCATCCGAATCCAAAAGTGGACTTCAAAAAGGAGGGCATTGTCTCCAAATTCGGTAAAAAGAATAATAGGCTCAGGATTTTTAATGATCAATCCATGTTCCTCAACGGCCATTTGCATTAAGCGGCTGACTTTTCGAGTGGGAGAATTATAGGCAACACCTACAGAAACAAAGACGCGTACTAAGTCATCGGATAAATTCCAGTTGATGACTTTCTTCTCTAAGAAATCACTGTTTGGCAAGATCATATGCACATTGTTAAATCCACGGATCAGAGTACTCCGGGCTCCGATTCGCTCGACGGTACCGAAGTTAGTGTCAACTTCAACCATATCACCTGGCTTGATAGGGCGTTCGATTAGAATAATGAGTCCGCTGATAAAATTGTTGACGATGTTTTGGCTTCCAAAACCTATTCCAATAGCAAGGGCACCCCCAAAAAAAGTAAAAATGGTCAGTGGGACATTGAAGGTATTAAGCAGCAAAACAATGATGAGTATGATGAGCAGATAAAAAGTCAGGGTCTGAAGGGCAATAGACACGCCCGCACCCATACCCAGTTTAGGTAACATTTTTTGACCCATGAAACGGCTAATTTTTTTGGCAATCAGCATTCCAAAGATAAAAAAGGTTAAGACTGTAAAAATTTTTCCGACTGTAAAGGGTTTGTCCTCCAGAGAGAAAACTTCAAAGCTCCAGATATTGCCGACATAGACCCAGATATTTTTTAAAGAAGCGACCAGGTCAAATTCGTCTGTCTTGAGTTCGATTTCAGAAAGCATTTTACGGTAGAGTTGTTGTTTCGAGTAAAGGTGTGAAAGGTGTTCCTGATGTTGCCTGATTTGGTTTTGCAGGCTTGAGATCTGCAGAGAGAGAGCGGAGGTGATACCAGGGTTTCGGGTATTTTTACTTTGAAACTTGGCAAGCCTGTCACGAGATTCTGATTGAGATTTTTGCAGAGTCATAAGCTGGTTCTGCAATAGTTGTTGTTCCTGCAAATTTTGTTCGATGTTTTGTAAGGTGCTTTGCTTCCATTCGGACATCTCCTTTGGGTTGGCCTTGTTATGAAAAATATGAAAGCGTCTTCTCCAAATTTCTTTTCTCTCTTCGATTGATTTGAGCTGTTCGGTCAAAAACTTTGTGCTCTGCCTGCTTTCTTGACGAGCTAACTGGTAGGCCTCAATAACTATGGGGTGACTCTTTAGGTTTTTATTGATATTGATTCCATTTTCTTCAAAAGGAGCATGTATATTTGCTCCCAATTTTTTGTAAAACTCGAGTTTTTTTTCGAGCTCCTTGGCATTCTTGTCTAGTTGATTGATTGTTTTTTGCAGTTCGGTTGTCGTAAATTTAACATTGGGCAAAAGCCATGCACTTCTTTTTTTGAGTAATTGTTTTTCGACCTCATAATTTTTTAAGCGGATTTTTTCATTTTCTAGTTCGGTTTCATTCAGGATTAAACGAGCATAGGAAAATTCGCTCTGTTTTTTAATGTCTAA
>JAUHYS010000174.1 GCA_030426445.1 bacterium | reverse complement strand
ATTGCAGCGGTCCGTGAAGGCATAGAAGATGTCGATAAAGGAAATTTCCTTCCTCTAGATAAAGTAAAAGAAATGATTGACTCGTGGACTACCAAATAGTTTTCTCTAAAAAATCCGCTCATGATCTAGAAAAAATTATTCGCTTCATTGCTCATGAAGATCTTAACTTGGCTAAAAAAGTTGGCTACAAACTTATCGAAAAAGCTGAAGAATTAAAATATATGCCTTACCGCGGAAGCATGGTTCCAGAATTCAACCAAGAAAAAATAAAACAACTCATTTTAAAACCTTATAGAATCATTTATCGAATAGAAGAAGCCAATCAAAGAGTAAGCATATTGCGCTTCTGGCATGCTTCTAGGGGAAGCGCAATATTGTAAATCAATATACGGAGAACACATTATGATCATTGCATGTTTAGATTTAGAAGGCGTACTCATTCCAGAAATTTGGGTCAACTTTGCCAAAAAAACCGGCATTGAGGAGCTCAAACTCACCACGCGGGACATCCCTGACTATGATGTCTTAATGAAAAAGCGTCTCAATATTCTTGATGAAAACAACTATAAGATCCAAGACATCGAGCAAGTCATTTCACAACTCAATCCATTGGAAGGCGCCAAAGACTTTTTAGATCAATTGCGCCAAGAGTTTCAGGTGATTATCTTATCGGATACCTTTTATCAATTTGCCATGCCGCTGATGAAACAACTCGGCTACCCTACTTTGTTTTGTCATAACTTAGAAATCGGTGCAGACGGAAAAATCAACCATTATCGTTTAAGAATGCAGGACCAAAAACGCGAGGCCGTTAAACGCCTCAAAGAACTCAATTTTAAAGTCGTCGCTGCTGGAGACTCTTATAATGACACCACCATGCTAGCAGAAGCTCATCAGGGCATCTTATTTTGTCCGCCGCAAAACGTGATCGATGAGTTTCCACAATTTCCAGTGACAAAAAATTATAAACAATTACTAGAGGCCTTTCGTCAAGCCAGTGAAAAAATATAAAAAAACAAAAAAATAAATGAACCTTTAATCCATTGATACGTCAGGGTAGATAAGCAATTTAAACCCTTAAAAAAAATTGATGAAAATAAAATCTATATTGGCTTTTCTTTTCTTGTTGCTAAGCTTTTCTTTAGAATTATCTGGTCAACCCACCGAAATTCAGAAAGAAAACCTTAGTTTAACGGACTGTTACGAACTCAGCCTGCAGCGCAGTGAACAGATTGCTATTGCAGAAACCGATATCGAAATCGCACGTCATCGTTATTTTCAGGCATTGGGAACCGTTTTACCCAAGGCCTCTTTTATTTATCGTAACGACTTGCAGGATCCAGTCTCTAACGATGAAGGCGGCTTTTCCAATAATTTTTCGCGTATCAGTCGTTCTCAAACTGCTTTTAACCTCTATCAACCCTTATTTCAGGGCTTTAAAGAGTTTCAGGCCATTAAACTAAGCAAAGTCGACAAGGTACGGCAAAAACTCCTTTTGGAAAACGCCAAACGACTGCTTTTTGAAGACGTCACGGTAGCTTATCTAACAATTTCTCGTATCGAAAGAGACATCGATGCCACTCAAATGATTTTAGGCGTGGCTAAAAGACAACTCAATGATCTGAGACACGAAGCAGCTTTGGGGAAATCCCGAGAAAGCGAAGTCGCTGCACAGGCAACAACGATCAGTCTCTTAGAAGCCCAGCTTGAAAACCGCCGTGGAGAACGCAAGGTTGGATACGAAACCCTGTCTTTTTTAACGGGTCTCAGCCCCCACCCACCTATTAAAAAAGAAGCTCAAGTCACTCCCCAGTTAGAAACTCTAGAAAAATATATTGCTCTGGTTAGAAACCGCGCCGATATTCAGGCCGCGCATAAGGAAACCGAGCTCCGTAAGGGCGAAATTGTCATCTCGCGTAGTGATTTATTGCCTCAAGCAGGCATTAGCGCCAACATTTACCCTTATCGTCAGGGATTTCTCAATAATAGTCGCTGGGATGCTGTCTTACAATTGGAGGTCCCGATCTTTGATGGAGAGGCTTGGGGCCGCTTGCGTGAATCCAAAGCCCAAAGCAAGATCTCTGAGTATGAAACCCAAGAAAAAGAGCGCATCGCCTTAAGAGAAATCCGCTCGGCTTATCAAAGTTTTCAAAGCTCGCAAACCGAGTTCAAAAAATACCGCCAGGCCACTCAGCAAGCCAAAAAAAATTATCGGTTACAACAAAGCGATTTTCGTTTAGGTTTGATTGACAACCAAGACTTACTCCAATCACAACGCACCTGGCTGGAGGCCATCCGAGCTCGGGACACCGCCGAAGCTCTTTATTGGTTGCGTTGGGTACAACTCCAAACCAGAACAGGACTGCTACCATGATGCTCTCGGACATCTCCATTAAACACCCCGTTTTTGCCTGGATGCTGATGGCAGCCCTCATCCTCTTTGGTTATATTTCTTATCAACGCTTGGGTGTTAGCCAAATGCCCGATGTGGATTTTCCGGTGATTTCGATTTCGGTCACTTACGAAGGGGCCTCACCTAATATCATGGAAACCGACGTGGTGGACATCATCGAAGAGTCGGTACTCAATGTCGAAGGAGTCCGCAGTATTAGCTCGACTGCTCTTCAGGAAAATGCCTCCATCTCGATTGAATTTGATTTGGAACGTGACATCGACCTTGCCCTGCAAGATGTCCAAACCAAGATCGCTCAAGCCCAGCGCAGGCTTCCCGATGATATTGACCCACCCATCGTCACTAAAACCAATCCCGAAGACCAACCTATTCTTTGGATTTCACTCTTTAAGAAAAATGGTATCGAAAGTACAGACTCCAAAGAGAAAATGCTCGAAATGCGTGAGCTGATGAAATACGCACGGGATAAACTCAAAGATCAACTGCAAACCATCAGTGGGGTGGGAGAAATTATTTTGGGGGGGTATATCGATCCTAATTTACGCGTTTGGGTCGATCCACAAAAACTCATTGAGTACGAATTAACCGTCATAGACATTATCGATGCAATTAATCTGGGACACGTCGAAATCCCGGCTGGACGTTTAGAAACTGAAAGCACTGAATACAATTTACGCCTTATGGGCGAGGCCACCACTCCCGAAGCTTTTGAAAAAATTCCCATTACCCGTCGAGGAGGCCGAACCATTTACAAAAAAATCTTGATGGGAGAAGTCGCCACGGCTGAAGCTGGCTTGGATGAAATTCGCCGCATCAGTCGTACCAACGGTCAACCTTCGATTGGTTTGGGAATCCGCAAACAGCGAGGCTCCAATGCTGTTGCAAATCAATTTTGATTCCACTCGCTTTATCGAAGAAACCCAGGAAGAAATGCAATTTACCTTGATTCTTTCGGCTGTTCTTACTGCCTTAGTCTGCTGGTTTTTCTTGGGGTCCATTGGTTCAACTTTTAATATTATTTTAGCAATTCCTACTTCGATTTTAGGGACTTTTATGTTCCTTTATTTTCTGGGTTACACTCTTAATACCTTTACCATGTTGGGTCTTATTTTGGCCATTGGGATAGTTGTTGACGACGCCATTATGGTTTTAGAAAATATCGTCCGTCACCAGGAAATGGGCAAGCCTCGCTTACAAGCGGCCATCGATGGGGCTCGTGAGATCACCCCTGCGGCGATTGCCACCACACTTGCCCTGGTTGCGATTTTCATTCCGGTTATTTTTATGGAAGGCAGCATCGGCAAATTCTTTTTGCAATTTGGTGTCACTATGTCCATTGCGGTATCTCTCTCATCCGTCGAAGCACTTACACTGACTCCCATGCGCGCCTCTCGTTTTCTTTCGGAAAAAAGCCATAAAAATGCTTTCAATAAAATGACAGATCGCATTTTTGATTTCATCAATCGCATCTATCGCGCTGTTTTAGGCTTTTGCCTAAATCACCGTGTGTGGGTTCTTATTATCTCGGGACTTTTATTTGCAGCCTCATGGAGTTTTTACTCAGGATTGGAACTTAATATAGCTGGTTTTCAGTTTAAGATCGATTCGCTTAAAAAGGAATTTGTCCCTCCTCAGGACCAAAGTATGTTTTTAGTTGTCGCGGAAACCCCTGTGGGTTCTTCAATTGCATTTACAGACGATAAAGTCCGCCACGCCGAAGCCATACTCGCCAAGCACCCTGATATCCAAAGGTACTTCGCGGCTATTGGAGGCTTTGGCGGTCGCGATGCCAATCGAGCCAATATGTTTATTACACTTAAACAACCACCAGAACGACCCAAACGAGATGATTTAGGCCGTGCACTGGGCCAATACGAAATCATGGATGAGCTGCGCAAGCAGCTAAGTGAAATCAAAGATTTTAAAGTTTTTATGCGCGACCTTTCGATGCGGGGACTCGCCGCTCGTACCGGCTATCCGATTGACTTTACCATTCGCGGACCCGACTGGAACCGGCTGACAGAGTTTTCCCAAAAATTTGTCGAAAAGATGAGTCAAAGCCCTTACTTTCAGGATGTTAAAAGCAATTACGAAGCGGGACAGCCCGAGATCCAAACCATTCCTTTAAGAGAAGAAGCGCAAAAACGCGGCGTGAGTATCGCTAGCATTGGTCAAACGATTCAGGCCATGGTAGGTGGAGTTCGGGCCGGCAAGTTTACCGAATCCGGACGCCGCAATGATATAAGGATTCGTCTACCCGAAGAGGACCGCCAGGAAAGCGAAGCACTTGAGAAACTCATGGTCCGTAATAACTTGGGTGAACTGATTTCTCTTTCGGAAGTCACCACTATCACCGAAACTAAAACACTAAAGAGCATTACGCGTGAATCCCGCGAACGTGCAATCGATATCACCGCTAACGTAGGCAATGGTTATTCCCAAGAAGAAGCCTTGGCGGAGGTGAACAAACTCGAAAAAGAAATTTTAGCAGAAAACTACCGCACGGTTTATGAAGGCTCGGCAAAAAGCTTTGGCGAATCCTTCCAAAGTCTGACCTTTGCACTCTTGCTGGGACTCGTGGTGGCCTACATGGTTTTGGGAAGCCAATACAATAGTTTTCTACATCCCTTCATAGTCCTACTTGCCCTACCCTTTAGTTTTTCAGGGGCCTGGATCGCTCTCAATCTAACTGACAACTCTTTAAGTTTGTTTAGTTTTATTGGTTTGATATTATTAATGGGTATCGC
>JAUHYS010000173.1 GCA_030426445.1 bacterium | reverse complement strand
GACGGTGTGGAAGAATCCCGTAATCTGCGCCGAGAGATCATTCAGCATATTACCAAAGAAATTGGACCTATTGCAAAACCCGATTATTTAGTTTTTACTCAAGCATTACCTAAAACACGCAGTGGAAAAATCATGAGGCGTATTTTAAAGAAACTCGCTGCAGGGGATACCAAAAATTTGGGGGATACCAGTACCTTGGCAGACGCTAAAGTGGTCGAACAATTATTAGAAAAGGTTCATCAAGAGGAAAAGAATTAATCAAACGCCCCCTAGCCCCCTCTTCATCTCAAGAGGGGGAACAACCAATTAATCTTTTTTAAAAACAACATATTATTTTAGATGAATTTCATAATATATTAAAAACTTAGTAAACTTCTTAAAAAGATGATTCATAGTTCCCCCTCTTGAGATGAAGAGGGGGCTAGGGGGCGTTTGAAAATGAAAAATAAAAAAAATCATCTTACAAAAGAAAAGTCTCCCTATCTCTTGCAGCATCAGGACAATCCCGTTTTTTGGTATGCTTGGGGAGAAGAGGCCTTTAAAATTGCGCAAGAGGAAAACAAACCCATTTTTTTAAGTGTGGGCTATTCGACTTGTCATTGGTGTCATGTGATGGCGCATCAATCTTTTGAAGATCAATCGGTCGCAGACTTTCTTAACGAACATTTTATTTCCATTAAAGTCGACCGTGAAGAAAGGCCGGATGTAGATGAGATCTACATGTCAGCTGTTCATGCCATGGGACAGCGTGGGGGTTGGCCTTTAAGTATGTTTTTGACTCCCCAGCTTAAACCTTTTTATGGGGGAACCTATTGGCCCAAGGAAAACTTTTTATACATTCTTAATCAGATTGTACAGCTTTGGCAGCAAGACCCTCAAAAAGCTCTGGAGTCCAGCGAGAGTCTGGTGGCACATTTAAAAGAACATAAATCACAGACTGTCAACGCAACAGACTTGGATGAAAGTTTGTTCCACCAATTTTTTCAGCAGTCTTCGCAAAGTTTTGACCCCTATTGGGGCGGCTTTGGCGCGGCTCCAAAATTTCCCCATGCCCAACAAGTTGCGATGCTTTTGCGTATTCATCGACGTACACAAAATGTTCAGGCCTTGCATATGGCCGAGTTTAGCCTGGATAAAATGGCGCGCGGTGGGCTTTATGACCATTTGGGAGGAGGTTTTACGCGGTATTCTACAGATGAAAAGTGGCGTATTCCTCATTTTGAAAAAATGCTCTATGACAATGCCTTATTGGTGCCTGTTTATATTGAGGCTTATCAAGTAACAAAAAAATCAATGTATGCTCGAGTGGCTGCAGAAACTTTAGACTATATTTTGCAGGTTATGCAAAGTCCGGAAGGTGCTTTTTACTCTGCCCAAGATGCGGACAGCGAAGGCGAAGAGGGCAAGTACTATGTTTGGAAACTCGAAGAAATAAAAAATCTTTTAAGCGATAAAGAGTTTGCAAACTTTACTCAAGTGTATCCCGTTTCCGAGCAGGGTAATTTTGAACATCAAACGAATCATTTTTATTTGGCTGCGGATTTAGCCTGGGAAGTTAAAGACGAGGCTTTGATCCAATCTGCCAGTAAAAAGCTTCTTCAGGTGCGAGCACAGCGCATTCCTCCTCATCTGGATGACAAAGTTTTGACTTCCTGGAATGGCCTCATGATCCGTTCGATGGCTTTAGGCTATCAGGTTTTAGGCGAGGAAAAGTATTTGCAGGCGGCGCATAGCGCATCAAAATTTATTAAAGCGAACTTATGGAAAGGCGGCACGCTCTATGCCCGTTATCGAGAGGGCGATGTGCGCTTTTTAGGAAGGTCCGAAGATTATGCTTACTTGATCCAGGCCTTGATCGATTTATATCAATGTGATTTTAATCCAGAGATTCTACAATGGGCCCTGGAGCTTCAAAGTGCTCAGGATGAAAAATTTTGGGATGACAGTAAAGGGGCTTACTTTTTTACCGAAGCCCAGCAAAAGGACCTTTTGTTTCGGACTCAAGAAGGCATGGATGGCGCCTTGCCCAGTCCCAATGGAGTCAGCGCACTCAATTTACTCCGTCTGAGTGCCTTGATGGTCGAGCCTTCCTACCACGAAAAAGCCCAAGCGATTTTTTCTTGTTTTAGTCGATTCCTCAAAGAATACCCTCATGCTTTTTCACAACTGTTGATCGCTTGGGATTATTTTTTAGATGCTTCCAAGGAAGTTGTGGTATTGGCTTCGACTCAAGACAAAATGGCAGAAGAGTTTTTAAATAATTTAAGAAAACACTTTCAACCCAATCTAGTTTTAGCGATGGGAACCCCTAAAAGAAAAATAAATTTTCCGCCCTTATTAAAAGATCGAGACTCCGAACAAACGACTTTTTATATTTGCGAAAACCAGACTTGTCAGCAGCCTAACTCCGATCCCCAGCTCGCATTAAAGCAGACATTAGCCTTTCAAAAATATAAAATAGATTAAATCAGCTATGCTTAACATTGTTCTCCACCAACCCCAAATCCCTCCCAATACAGGTAATATTGCGCGCCTTTGTGTGGCGACCAAAATGGTTTTGCACCTAGTACACCCCTTGGGTTTTCGCTTGGATGATTCCACACTAAAAAGGGCTGGTTTGGATTATTGGAAGGATCTTACTTGGTATCAGTATTCTAGTTGGGAGGATTTTTTTAATATTCATGGGAAAGGTCGGTTTTACTATTATTCCAAAAAAGTGACTCAGCCTTACACTCAGGCAAATTATCAGCAAAACGATTTCTTGGTCTTTGGTTCTGAAACCAAGGGACTGCCCGAATCCATGCTCCAAAAAAATGCTACAGCGGTTTATACCATTCCCATGTGGGGGCCGACACGAAGCCTTAACCTTGCGACTTCTGTAGGTATTGTTAGCTATGAGGCATTGCGACAGATAAGTTCAAATTTTACGCAGGATTTAGTAGAGGGCTAAATAACTCGCCGTAAAAACTTTACTAAGCAGCTGCGCTTTGATGAAGCTGGATGGCAGGAAGGGGTTTTAACAGAAGGCTGTCTTTTTGAAAAAGCGCTTGAAATAACTGGCCATCAAAGCTCACGAGGTCACCGTCGTGTAAAAAAACCACTTGATCTGTTTTAAGGTTACGACGTGATTGTTTATGAATCACATAGGTTGTTCCACTCGTGTCTAGGTTGGTCATCCAGCAAGAAGCGTCTTGATTTAAGAGAAATTCAGCTAAAGCTTCTGAAACAGCTTCACCTTTTTGAGAATCTTCCTCTTTTAGACGGCTAAGTAAGGCAGTGGGCTGACTTTCTTGAAAAAGAAGCCTCACGGCTTTATTTTTGCTATGAGCACTTAAAAAATAAGCATTTTGGGAGTGCAGATTTTTCATTTTTTTCCAGCTTTTTGACTATTCTCTCTGGTTGACAATTTAGCCAAGCTAACAAGCCAATTGGCCAAGTTTCAGTCTCTAATTTATTTATCGAATTATTTTCTGACATGTTGCGTAAAAAATGAAGAAAATTTTAAAAAAAATGTAATAAAACATATAAGTTACTGTTTTTTAAATTAAATTTTATATCACGTCTTGTCATGCTAGTCGAGGGTGAAAGTACCATTCTTAATTTTTATCTTTTCTCCACCCTTTAAAATAACCGTATTAGAAATTGTGACTTTGCACGGAGAGGGGCCTTGAATGGTGGTTGACGCTGTTCGACTCGAACCAAAACTCACTCTAGAGCTTGTGTTAAAGCTGCTTCCACATTTGACAGGTAGATCATAAGATTTTGAGTCTTGATTATAGTAACGTACCGAAACAGCGGACATGGTGGTGTTAATGAATTGTATACTTGCAATTATTGTCGCAAAGCTAAGAGTGAAGAGTCTTTTCATAAATTAAGCCATCACGGCACTAGAAGGTCTTTGGGTAGGAAAACCACCCGCGACTCGGAAGCTTTGTGCATAGCCTAATACTTTGGGGACGTAGTTTTGTGTTTCTTTGAAAGGAGGGATACCTTTATACTTTTGAACATTACCAGGGCCGGCATTGTAGGCAGCGACTGCATAGTCGACGCGGCCAAACTTATTAATCATTTGACGGAGGTACTTAGCACCCCCATCGATATTTTGCGCGGGGTTATAAGCATCGGTAACCCCTAATTGTTTAGCTGTACCCGGCATGAGTTGCATGAGCCCCATAGCACCACAATGGCTACGAGCACGAACATTCGCTCGGGATTCTTGCCAAATGACACCAGAAATGAGTTCCTCGGGCAGGTTATACCGGGCTGCAGCTGCTTTAATATGAGGCTGATATTGAGTGAGCTTATTGAGCATTCGATTAGTGCCTTTACCTACATTAGGTAGGGGCATAGGAGGCATGGTCCCTAATTGGGACTCTTGGGGAGTTTCGTAACTATTTCCAATAGTTTGGTTTTCTTTGGTTTCGAGGGCTGCTTTTTGACCTAAAACCTCATAGTTGTTTTGAGAGGCGGTATCATTTTGCGGAAGTTTATTTGATTTGTCTTGCTGAACCATCGAGTCTTTAAAAGAATTCTTTTGGGCCTCTTGATTTTGTCGCTCACGATTACGACGACGGTATTCAACATATTTGTTGCGATATTGATGGCTACGAATGGAACGTGTTTCTGACATGCTATTGACACCCTCTATTAAACTTAAATAAAAAACTTAACTTTTTAATTTAACTTTATGATAAAATTAAAATTTTTGTTTCTTTAAAGTAAGTAGGGACTTACAAGGATATTATCGTCATCCAGGGTGAGTAAAGTTGCGTTTTATCGGCATTTTTTCTTTGCATTCTTGTTAACACCTGCTTAGACTCAAAATATGTCAATGTTTTTAAGAGACTATTATGTCAATACTTCTGCAAAGCCGGATATCCTTTTGATTACTCATGATGTGAAGAGAGCCATTCGTGAATCCGGTGCCCTTAATGGGACGGTGCATATTTTGATTCCAGGGGCGACGGCAGGAGTTGCTCTACTTGAGGAAGACCCTAAAATTCATCAAGAATATTGCGATTGGGTTATTAGCCAGTTTCCAGATAGCCCAGGTGCACGACCTAACCGGCGCTCGGGATCTGGGCGTAATTCTGCCCATCTGTGTGCTGCCCTTGTTGGGCAAAATCTAAGTTTACCTATCCAGGACGGGCGCTTAATGACAGGTCAT
>JAUHYS010000172.1 GCA_030426445.1 bacterium | reverse complement strand
TATACCCGCAGACAAAGCATTTTCAAACATATAACCAGATAAGCGCGTGTCTTTACCAATCACTATACGATGCCGTTGACCTCCTCTTCCTTTGAAAAAAAAAGCAATTGCTTTACCCAAAGCCAATGCAGTTTCGGGATCCATAGGAAATTGGTTGGCTAAGCCTCTTACGCCATCTGTTCCAAAAATCTTTCGTGTCATTTTTATTTCTCAGTCAGTTTTTCTAATACTTTGAAAGCCTCTACATGGGCTTTGACATCATGCACTCGAAAAATCCTCGCTCCTTTTTGATAGGCCAATAAATTTGCAAAAATTGTTGCTAACTTGAGCGATTCTTGATCTTGTCCTACAATTTCTTTCAACATGCTTTTTCTTGAAAGGCCTATTATCCACGCAAAATTCATCTGAGTAAATTCAGAAATAGATTGAAAGAGTTTATAGTTTTGCTCAGAACTTTTTGCAAACCCAAAACCCAAGTCTAAACAAATCTTTATTGGATTTATTTTAAAAGCTAAAACCTTTTTTAGCGCTGTTTCAATTTCTTTTTTAACCTCGGAAACAACATCGGAATAGTGAGTATGTTGCATCATGTTTTGTGGAGTAGCCCGAGAGTGCATTAATACATAGCCTGCTTCTGACTCTGCAACACATTGAAGTAAAGTATCGCTTGAGGCTAAAGAAATATCATTGATCATTTCTACCCCAAACTCAAGAGCCTCACTGGCAACTTCAGTTTTATAAGTATCAACTGAAACAGGAATTTCTAATTCTTTTGTGAGAATTTTTAAAACCTTTTTTATTCTTTTCCACTCTTCTCGCCAAGATAAAGGCTGAGCTCCTGGACGTGTAGACTCTCCTCCAATATCAATAAGGTGGGCCCCTTCTTCTTGAATCTGCATTGCACGCTTAATAGCTTCTTTATCATTTAAATAATGACCACCATCCGAAAAAGAATCTGGAGTGATGTTTAAAATCCCCATGATATTCGGTTGATCTAATGAGAGCTTTTGGCTTCTTAAATGCAAATAATTTGTTTTTTTTTGAGTAGCTACCAACAATGATCAAACCTTAGAAGGTTGTACAGGTAATGAAGGAGTCAGAGGTAAATCGTCCTTTTTGGGTAGGTTTGAGTGCTTCGGAGGGTTTAATCGGCTCGAGTTTTTCCCCCTTAAGAACTTTATCAATTTCTTCACCCGAGAGGGTTTCTCTTTCTAATAAGACCTCCGAAAGATTGACTAATTGATCTCGATGGCTTTCTAAAAGCTCACGGGCACGGCGGTAGTTTTTCATGACAATGCTATGAATTTCAGTATCTATTTCACTAGCGGTTTTTTCGCTATAGTCTTTATGCTGAGTAAAATCACGACCCAAGAATACTTCATCATTTTTTTGACTATAGGAAAGCGGTCCTAACTTTTCACTCATTCCCCATTCACATACCATCTTTCTGGCTAAGTCAGTTGCTTTTTCAATATCATTACCCGCACCTGTACTTTTTTCTGCAAATATGATCTCCTCTGCGATACGTCCCCCCATTAAAACGGATATCATGCCTTCTGCATATTCTGCACTATGAGAATACTTTTCGTCTTCGGGCAGTTGCTGGGTCAAACCTAGAGCCATACCCCGAGGAATAATGGTCACTTTATGAACTGGCTCAGTTCCATGAACCAGTTTAGCTACTAAAGTATGACCTGCTTCATGATAAGCCGTACGACGTTTTTCTTCTTCACTAATCATCATGCTACGGCGTTCGCTACCCATCATGACTTTATCTTTGGCAAGCTCAAAATCTTCCATTTCAACCGTTTTTTTGCCTTTTCGAGCTGCATGAAGTGCGGCTTCATTAACAAGGTTTTCTAAATCCGCACCACAAAAACCAGGTGTTCCACGGGCCAAAACCATTAAATTGACATCATTAGAAACGGGAACTCTTCGGATATGTACTTTAAGAATACTTTCTCTACCTTTGAGATCTGGGCGAGCCACCACCACTCGTCTATCAAAACGACCCGGGCGTAATAAAGCAGGATCAAGCACATCTGGACGGTTGGTAGCCGCAATCATAATCACACCTTCGTTGGACTCAAAGCCATCCATTTCGACCAAAAGCTGATTAAGGGTCTGCTCGCGTTCGTCATGCCCCCCACCTAAACCTGCACCACGGTGTCTTCCTACCGCATCGATTTCATCGACAAAAATAATACAGGGAGCATGTTTTTTACCTTTTTCAAAAAGATCTCGCACCCGAGAAGCCCCCACTCCAACAAACATTTCAACAAAATCACTTCCCGAAATGCTAAAGAAAGGAACTCCGGCTTCCCCTGCAATGGCACGAGCAAGTAGGGTTTTACCGGTACCTGGAGGGCCCATCAATAAAACGCCCTTTGGAATACGGCCTCCCAATTTGGTAAATTTTTTGGGATCTTTTAAAAAATCGATAATTTCTTCTAGCTCTTCTTTGGCTTCTTCGATCCCAGCCACATCAGCAAAAGTTACCTTTCTTTGTGTATCACTTAGCAGCCGTGCTTTGCTCTTACCGAAATTGAGTGCCTTGCCTCCTCCGACTTGAATTTGGCGCATGAAAAAAATAAATAATCCTACTAGTAAAAGAATAGGAAGCCAAGAAATCAACATGGTTTGCCAAAAAGGCGTTTCCTTTGGAGCATCATAGTTTACCTGAACTTTATTTTCTTCAAAGAGTTTAAGAACATCTTCACTATTGACTAAACCCCTAGCTATGAATTGTCCACCGCCCTCATAAGATTCCTTAAATTTACCTTTGTATTCATCTCCTTGAATTGTTACCGATGCTACCTTGTCTTCACGTACCAGGTTTCTTAATTGAGAAAAACTAAGTTGATTAGGGTTATCTACTTTTGCACTAAAAATTTTTAATATTGAAATAGATAAAAAGATAATGACGACCCAAAGGATGATTGTTTTATGCGATTGTTTCACTATTGAACCTCAAAAAGTTAAAAAACATTGAATTCTACTATATACAACTTATTTAAATTAGCACAGTCATTTTATGCAAATCAACTACTAAAATCAGGATACGGCCAATAAAAAGCAATGAATTCAAATAGAAATATCTTACTTTATTGCTTAAACGATAATTGATCAAAAAACAGTCTAAATCATATCTTTATGACTCTTAATAAAGGTCTTAAAAATAGAAAATAAGAATCTTGTCAAGGTCTGACAGGAAAATTTTTGAAAGAAATGAATAGAAAAAGTGAATAATTATATATAGTTAAATTAAGTTTTTTGAATCAAAATTTACAACTCCACAATGGGTTGCCCCAATTCATTTTTGTTTTATATAAAAAAGAAATTCACATCGAGTTTCATTTGGAAGGTATTTTAGAACACACTTCTCATTATTTAAAAACAAGCCCCAACCCGCTTTAAGTTTAAAACCTTGTTCAATGATATTTTTTTTGTTGAGTGTATTGAGGATTTTTTCAACGACCTTTCCCTGATTTCGATATCCAGAAAGTTTTGAATTGATCCATTGATGGAAAATCTGCCTTTGTATTGCGATATCTGTTTTTTTAAGCTCTGCAGTTAGCAAGTTGTCATCTTTTTTTAAATTTCGTTTAAGCCACTTACCTGCCCTCTCTGAAATATTTTCTTTCTGCTGCTGTATTTTTTTCAAGCTATCGCACAAAGATAAATTGAAATTAGGATTTTCTTCCTTTAAGAGAGGAAGAATTTTATGGCGAATACGATTTCTTTGATAATCCAATTTTTGATTAGAATGGTCTTCAAAAAACTGAAGCCGCTTTCGCTGGATATGGTCCGAAATATTGACTCGAGGAATTTCTAACCAAGGGCGAAAGATGGTTAACGGATTTTTAAAATTAACTCCATGCATTTTTTTTAAAACTTGCACTGTCTGCATTCCTTGAAACTCTCCCACTGAAATCAACTTTTGTAACAAAGTTTCGACTTGATCATCTTGGTGATGCGCTGTCCACAATAACGCCTCTGTTTTTTTTTCAATTTGTTCAGAAAAAAACAAATAGCGTTGTGTTCGAGCCCAATTCTGAAAATTTTCTTTTGAGTTTTTTTTTGAAATTTTTTTTACAAAAAGAGGCACCTCTAGCTGTTTTGCCCATTGTCGAAGATAGGTTTCTTCATAATCACATTGGGGCTGACGCATACCATAATTAACATGCAACCAATAAACCTGAGGTAATTTTTCTTTTAAACTTATCAAGATATGAGCTAAAGCGACTGAATCACGCCCTCCCGAAATGGCCAAAAATATGGCTTTCTTTTGTAATTCAGGTTTCAATTGGTGAAATGCTTGAAGAGTCCGTTTTTTTAAATCGATCTTTTTCATTTTGATTCAATTTTTAAAGCTAAAACATTTGGACGAAAAGATAAATTTAAAAATTCTGATATCAACCCTTATTTCGCATAGAAAAATTAACAGGAATTGTAAATGTTAACTCGGATAGATTCTCCATTTCCTTTGGAAAAGGAGGGAAACTCGAAGAGGCTTTGAGCAGGCTTTCTTGAGCCGCACGATTAAGTCGGTCATACTCTGTTTTTTGCTGAAATTGGTGCCCCAATAATCGACCTGTTTTGCTCAACTTTAGTTTTAAGACGACCTGGCCCTCTTCTTGATTTGCCTTTGCAATCGCAGGGTATTGTTTTTTTTTATCAACGCGATTGCGTACTTTGATAATATATTTATGAATGATTTTTTTTGAAACTTGGGAACTACCTGGTTTAGAACCGGGGGTAGAAGGCTCGTTGATATTTAGTTCATTATTTTGAGACGAAGTCGACCTAGAGCGAGTAGGTTGAGGGTTTTCTACTTGATGCGAATTCGTGTTTTTAGGTGAAAAGGATTTTTCTTTCTGGGCAAAGTTTTTTTTCTTCTCTTTTTTGAAATCCTTTTTTGAAGGATTGGTTTTTTCTTTTAAAGGTACTACTTGTGATTCTTCTTTTTTTACAAAATTTTGACTCATACTGATTTGAGTATGGATACTGTGCGAATCGAGATGCACTTCAACAAATTGGAGTGTTTTTTTTCCAACCAAAAAAAGGCTTGCATGAAGGACACATGCAACCAGGATCATAAAAAAAGTTTTTTGATTATGACTCATAAGGTTTCAAAGGATTTCTACTGCTCTTTTTTTTTAATATCCGCTTGAAAGACAATGGCCAAGTTTGGAAACTTTCTCAC
>JAUHYS010000171.1 GCA_030426445.1 bacterium | reverse complement strand
CCTACTGATTGTCGACCGCGGGTTAGAGGCTCAACACAAAAATGTGGTCATTGCGGTGTATCGGGGCGAGCTAACGGTTAAGCGATTGCATAAACTCAAAGAAAAAATTTATCTCTTATCCGAAAACCCAGACTATGCACCCATCGAAGTCTCTCCGGACGAAGATTTCGAAATTTGGGGAGTCGTAACCCATGTCATTCATTGCCTTAGTCGACTGTAATAATTTTTATGCTTCTTGCGAACGGGTCTTTCGACCTGATCTTAAGAATCGCCCCATCGTGGTTTTGTCAAATAACGACGGCTGCGTGATTGCGCGCTCTAATGAGGCCAAGGCACTGGGCATTGGCATGGGGGTTCCGTTTTTTAAAGTCAAAAAGCTGGTCGAAAAAAACCAGGTCAAAATTTTTTCCTCTAATTACAGTTTATACGGCGATATGTCCCGCCGGGTCATGCAATGCTTGGCCGAGTTTGCCCCCAAGATTGAATTTTACTCGATCGATGAGGCCTTTATTGATTTCAGCGGTCTTCCACAAAACCGACTGATGGCTCATGTCAAAAAACTGCAAAAAAAAGTCTATCAATGGACCGGCATTCCGGTTTCGATTGGCGTGGCACCTACCAAGGCCTTAAGCAAAGTCGCCAATTATTTTTGCAAACAGGAAAAACGAGGCACTTATCCTCTTTTTAAGACGGAGGAAATCCAACAACGCCTGCAAGAGCTGCCTGTCGACGAACTTTGGGGAGTTGGACGCCGCTACGCCCAGATGCTCTCCACCTATGGCATTCAAAACGCCGCTCAGTTTTGTGAACTTCCTAAACATTGGGTCCGTAAAAAAATGTCCATTATGGGAGAGCGTCTTCAAAAAGAACTCAAAGGTCAGTCTTGTTTTAAATTAGAAGATATCCCGGACAGCAAAAAGAGTATTAGTGTATCGCGATCTTTTCCCGAAGCCCTCACTCAAAAAAATCGGCTTGAGGAAGTCGTCGCTTCGTTTGCGGCACGAGCTGGAGAAAAATTACGCCAAGAAAAACTAAAAGCCCAAATGCTGACCGTGTATGTCATGACGAACCGCTTTTTAACGTACTATTATAGCAACAGCCATAGCATCGCCTTTGAACAAGCCACGGATTATACTCCGCACTTGGCTTTAAAGGCACTGCAAGCCTTGCAACATATTTTTCGCCCTGGAGAAAGCTATAAAAAGGCTGGGCTTTTTTTAGGAGATCTCTGTACGGCTTATCAATATCATTTATTTCAAAAGTCCGCGGCTCAAAAGGAACAAAAAGTAATGCAGGCCATGGATCGCATCAACCAGCAATGGGGCCGTGGAACCCTCCAATTAGCCGCCCAAGGCACCCGTCCCTCTTGGGTCTTACGCAAAGAATACAGTTCTTCGCGCTATACAACTTGCTGGAATGAACTGGCCGTCGTTTAAAGCTGTGTGATTGCAAGGTTACGAAAAGTCCCGTAGTAGCCTGAAACGGAAGAAAATGATTTGTTTTCATTATGAATATTTGAGACTAAGCATAACAAACAAGCCGGCTGGCCGAAAAATTGTAAACAAATTAAACAATGAAGAGAAAAAATATCATGTTTCAACTTTTC
Source organism: bacterium (assembly GCA_030426445.1). Lineage (GTDB taxonomy): Bacteria > UBA10199 > UBA10199 > DSSB01 > DSSB01 > JACKPJ01. The sequence goes on along the minus strand of JAUHYS010000171.1, from coordinate 3,621 downwards.
CCAGGTATCATAAAAAAACTAAAAAGGAAAATTAGTGTATTTGAAGACCATAACTTGCCTAAATTTTCTCAGTGGGGGCACTTTTGGGAAAGAGTTTTACTAGGCATTATATTTATTTGGTTTGGTTTATTAAAAGTTACAGGTAACCCTTCCGCAACAAGTATCATTGCTAAAAGTGTCTTTTGGTTTGAACCTCATTTTATTGTCCCTTTTTTAGGGTATTGGGAAATGACGATGGGTTTAACCCTTCTTTACAGTCGTTTTTTGCGTCTAGCGATTTTACTTTTACTCGTTCGAATACCAGGGACTTTTTTAGCACTCTATTACCACTACAATGAGTGTTTTTCGGAGTCTATTTTCTTACCGACAACCCAGGGGCAATACCTTATCAAAGAAATTTCTTTAGTTGGAGTTGCACTGGTCATTGCTGGAAGTATTCGATTCTCTAAATAATCACCCTTTTGGGGGATGTTTATTCACCCAAGATGCCCTAACTAAGCAATAAATTTATTTAGAGGAATCATTAAGATGCTAAAAATTTATACCATTATCCCGACCATCCTGCTGGCCTTTCTAAGTTATAGGGCTCATGCAGACAACAAAACCATCCCCCAGCAGCAAACGCTAAACAGCAAAACAAGTCTGCAAGAAAATCCCTATGATTCAAAAAAAGATCAAGAGCTTAAACAGTTAGCAGATGGATTTTTAAATGAAGAAAAATACTCTGAAGCAGAGGAACACTATCTACAACTATTACAACTTAGAAGAGAAAGGTTAGGCTTAAAACACGATCTAGTGGGGGAGGCCTTAAATGATTTAGCAGGTATCCACGTTGACTTGAATAACCTTGGTCAAGCCTATCTTCTCTACCTTGAAGTCATCGAAATTTGGTCCAAAACCAGAGGCCCCGATCACCCTTCATTATTTGCTCCACTGATGAATGCAGATGGAACTTGTTATAGAATAGAAAAGTATTCTCAATGCGAAAAGTACTTAAAACAAGCCCTACCTATTGGAATTAAAAAATTAGGACCCCAAGACCCGCTCATTGGACAGGTCTACAATAACCTAGGAGTCCTTAACCTTACATACAAAAAATACTCTGAAGCAGAGGACTATCTCAAAAAAGCGCTCGAGATTTATAAAAACTCCCAAGGTAAAAATCACTCAAGTGTGGGGGGGGTTTTATATAGTTTAGGGAGAGTCTACCAGGATGCAAAAAAGTATGAACTCGCTAGAAAGCATTATAAAAAAGCTTTAAAAATTCAGAAAAGAATCTTTGGGAAACATCACTCGAAGGTTGAAAACACTCTGGACTCCTTAATGTATCTCTACCAAAAAATGGGAAAAGAGACTCAGGCAAAACGTATTGAAAAAGAATTACAGAAAATTTGGGAGGCAAGGTAATGAAAAACAAGCTCATATGGATATTCGTTTTTTCGTGTTTGATTTTAAATAGTGCTTGGGCAGCTAAACTACAAAGTATTGACCTTGAAGTAGATTATATCAACTCGGCAGGTAATATTTTCATCAAGAAAACAAACTATGGTGTGGAGACCCTTGTTATAACCGGATTCATAGATGAAAAGAAAGACACTCTAAAAACAAAAACCAGAAAATATAGCTCCCTAAAAAATTTCTTTGAGATTAATCAACTGGAGGAAAAAGATCTCATCCCCATTTCCTCTTTAAAAGAGGTAAGTTACGACCAATTAAAAGAACAGTTAGGAGTGATTGAACTAGAAACTCAAGCTATAAAAGTTCATGACAAAAAAAGTCGATACAGGGTTAATTATATTGGGAATGGCTTTTTCCTTAAACGGACCGAAGCTTTAAAGGGCTCGCCTGCAAAGTGGGAGTTAAGTGATGGTTCATCAGAAACCTATATTCGCAGTGCTTACCCCATTCACTTCAATAAAAAATACACGGTATTATTATACGCAAATGGTATCTGGCCTTTTGAAACCGAAGCGCTCATTCCTTTAAAAAAGGGCTATTTTTTTAAAGGGGTTCCAACCATTTTAAAAAAACCTAATAAGGATCTCGCTTCCATTGTGCGACTAGAGAGTCGAATCATCTACGACTCCTATATTGAGACCTTTGAGAAAAAAGGCAAAAAAGGTTTAAGAGATTTGCCTAAACAAATGACCATCGAGGCCAAGTACGACTGGATAAAGTATTTTCGCTTGCCCTTCATCGTGGCCTATCAAGCGGATCAAAAAAAAATTGATATTTACCGGCGTAATGGCGAGCTCCTCAAACTTCCTCATTTACAAGCCGTCCACATCCATAAATTAGGCTTAATTAGCCTGGTTTCCAATCATACGATTTATTGGCTGGATCCGAAAGGCCAGCTCACGTTAGAACAACCCGAACTTGAATATAGTTTTCGTTGTGGAATGGAAGTCGTCTCAACATTCTCTCTCGTAAAAAAGAAGAAATACTATTATCTAGCGTTAAACTCTACGATGTTAGGTGGAGGAGATAAATTAGATGCAGAGCCCCGGGACTTAGAAAAGTTGTTTGCCGAAGCTCCTTTTAAAAAAGTTAGCTTTTTAAATATGGGAGAAGAAATTAGTGGAACGGTTGAAGATGAAAGGTATGCTAATTTTATTATTAAGGGAGGGTCTCCCAAGATTTTGATCGTGGAAACTCAAGACGGAAAATTTGGAATTATCCAAGCAAATTCCTCTAAAAAATCCGGTTATAAATATTTATTAGGTCCTGGAAATTATAAAATCACATCAAAGGGATATTATGAGCCCATCAAAATTGAAAAAGACGGGTTAATCGGGTGGTGGCCCCTGAATCCAGAACCTCAATATATCCAAGCAGAAGAGTTTGACAAAGGGATCTCAAAAGTGACTCTTCCAAACCAAAAAACAGGATGGCTAAACCTTAATGGCGAACTCTACTTACCTTAATTAAGACCACCCATTAAAAAACAAAAAAAATCACTTACAGTATAAATAATACTGATTTCATGGGCAGTAATATATGCAAAATTTTAGGTAAATATAGATATAAGTCGGTGAACTATGAACATTGAATATTATTTGTTATTTCAGTTTTAATGTATCAAAATAATTGGAATCTCAAGAATTGAGCATTTGTATTTAAACATCTTCTAAGCCATATTCGATTCATTAGGTAAAACTTTTACTCCCATTTCCACTTTTTTCTACGTGGTTCGTTTTGCTTCAATTTTTTATAAACCTTCCAAAGTTCCTTCCTATAAAGTTTCTCCGCCATATTGAATTTATCTTTACTTAGACCAAGAAATGAATATTTTTCTCCAGCTTGAACTTTCTTCAACTCAAAAAAACCATCTCCGACTTGGCCAATTTTATTTTGGTCAAATAATTCTTTTAAACTAAAAATAAGTTCATCATAATTAATCACAAGCTTCATTTGAGCATCAACACAACCAATAATATCACACAAGCTAGCAGGATTGCCCGATGTTGAACCTTGGATAGCATTAAAGATTTCTTTTGTTAGGTCCATACATAACTCCATTAACTCCATGACGAAGCCCCAAATCCCCTAAAAGAAGACGGAGGAGCTAAACGCTTCTAAAAAATCGACCTTACCCTTTCCTTAAATATCCTTGATAACTTT
>JAUHYS010000170.1 GCA_030426445.1 bacterium | reverse complement strand
ATGAAAGAAGGCTTGGTAGCAATTGCACGTCCAATGGCAATACGTTGACGCTGCCCACCGGAAAATTCATGCGGATAGCGCAGGACACTTTCTCTTGCTAAACCCACCGAATCCATCAGAGCAAAAACTTCTTTATCCAATTCTTTTTTATTTACAATTTTATGCAGCAACAAAGGCTCTGCAAGTGCATCATAAACAGACATGCGTGGATTTAAACTGGCGTAAGGGTCCTGAAAAATCATCTGGAACTTTTTACGCAAGGGACGTAATTTTTTTTCGGAAAGCTGATGAATGTCCTCGCCCTCTAATTGAATCTCGCCCTGCTCCGCCTGAATAAGCCGCATGATGATACGCGCCAAGGTCGTCTTGCCACAGCCCGACTCGCCCACCAGCCCCAGGGTTTCTCCCTCTTCAACATAAAGAGACACCCCATTGACTGCATGCACATGTTGGCGGACACGCCCCCAAAATCCAGATTTGACCGGAAATTTTTTAACCACTTGGTTGACTTTAAGCAGCATGCCTTCTTTTCGCTAAATTTAAAGGGTTTGACAAGGAAAATGGAAAATTCACGATAAAATATGAAGCCACCATCTGTAGGAGCGGGGTTCTCGTGCCCCTCATAACTATTAAAAATTTCATTTTTTTGATTTTTTGAAAAAAAATTATAAAAAAATATAATAATTTCAAATAATTATAATTCTAAAAGTCCAACGCCGTTGGACTCGTTGGACTTTTTGTTTTAAATTTTATGAAAAAATCGTGGGTGGGTTGATGATTTAAAACAAAAAAAGATTAACGCGTCAAATGCTTTTAATCTGATATCTCTATCTTCTCTTAAAGCACGGAGACCTTTTTGAGTGAGACCCAATTTGATTTTACCTCTTAGTTTTCTGATTTCAAGACAGGCTTGTCTTGCAGCTAGCAGTTCCAAAGCTTGCTTGACCGTTGCGCTAATATTTTCTCCTGTAGAACGTAGGGCTAACTTTAAGGTTGTTTTAGGAACTTGAACGGTAATCTTTTGCATTTCTTTCATAGCTTCTAATTACCATTTTATAAGCTGGTTTTAACACTGGTTATTCTGTAACATTTATTGCACTTTTAAAAAACTTAAGCTCACCGGCACCTTTGCCTACTTCGACTTTTTTAAAATCAACATGAATTTCATCACCTTCGACAAATTTGCCCTCCAATAATTGAATGGCCAAGGGGTCTTGGATATATTTTTGAATGGCGCGCTTCAAGGGGCGAGCTCCGTAAATCGGATCAAAGCCATGTTGGGAGATAAATTTCTTGGCTTTTTCCGAAACTTTCAAGCTGAGTTTTTTCTCAGTCAAAAGTTTTTGTAGGCGCTTAAGCTGAATACCCACAATTTTCTCGATTTGTTCTTCTTTAAGAGAATGAAAAATAATCGTTTCATCCACGCGGTTGAGAAATTCTGGACGAAAATGTTCGCGTAGGGCCTGCGTCACGCGCTTTTCCATTTCTTCGTCCTTACCAGCAAGCTCTGTAATATATTGAGAGCCAATATTACTGGTCATGATCAAGACCGTATTTTTAAAATCAATGGTACGTCCCTGGCTATCGGTCGCTCGGCCATCATCCAAGATTTGCAAAAAAATATTAAAGACCTCGGGGTGAGCCTTTTCGATTTCGTCAAAGAGCACAACAGAATACGGACGCCGGCGCACAGCCTCGGTGAGCTGGCCACCCTCTTCGTAACCCACATATCCCGGAGGCGCTCCAATCAAGCGTGCCACCGAATGCTTTTCCATGTACTCACTCATATCGATGCGAATCATGGCTTGTTCGTCATCAAAGAGAAAGTCCGCCAAAGTGCGAGCTGTCTCCGTCTTACCCACACCCGTGGGCCCCAAAAAAATAAAGGAGCCCATGGGGCGATTGGGATCTTGCAAACCCGCTCGCGAACGCCGCACCGCATTGGCGACTTTTTCCAAAGCTTCTTCCTGCCCAATCACGCGTTCGCGCAATTTTGCTTCCATGTGAACCAGCTTTTCAATTTCGCCTTCCATCATTTTAGTCACAGGAATGCCCGTCCATTTGGCCACAATGGCCGCAATGTCTTCGGGGCCGACTTCTTCTTTGAGCATGCGTTGATCTTTTTGCAGCTTGGCTAAATTTTGGTTGAGCTCTTCGAGCTTTTGATTGTTCTCGGGCAATTGTCCGTACTTAAGCTCGGCCGCTTTATTGAGATCCCCACTGCGCTCGGCTTGTTCGATCTCGGTTTTAATGTGTTCGATTTTTTCTTTAACTTGACGAATTTCCGTAATGGAGGCCTTTTCGTTTTGCCAATGCGCTTTGAGCTTATCGCTCTTTTCGCGCAGCTCAGCTAGCTCCGCCTGAATTTTATTGAGGCGCTCTTTGCTTGCCTCGTCTTTTTCTTTTTTTAAAGCCTGCTCTTCGATCTGTAATTGCGTCACCTTGCCTTCGATCTCGTCAATCTCGGTGGGCAAACTGTCGATCTCAATGCGCAGGCGACTGGCGGCTTCATCGATGAGGTCAATGGCCTTGTCCGGTAAAAAACGATCGGTGATATAACGATGTGAAAGTGTAGCTGCATTGACCAAGGCGCTATCCTGAATCCGTACTCCATGGTGAACCTCGTAGCGCTCTTTAAGTCCACGCAAAATCGCAATGGTGTCCTCCACATTGGGCTCTTTGGTATACACACTTTGAAAGCGTCTTTCTAAGGCGGGATCTTTTTCGATGTGTTTACGGTATTCATCCAAGGTTGTGGCGCCAATGCAACGCAATTCTCCACGGGCCAAGGCGGGTTTGAGCATATTAGAAGCATCCATGGCACCTTCAGCCGCACCCGCTCCCACCAAGGTATGCAATTCGTCGATGAATAAAATCACTTGGCCTGCAGACTGAGTAATCTCTTTGACCAAGGCCTTGAGCCTATCTTCGAACTCACCGCGATATTTGGTGCCCGCCAATAAGCCACCTAAATCTAAGGCAACGAGTTTTTTATCGCGCAAAGTCTCCGGCACCTGGCCGTTGGCAATGCGCAGGGCCAGGCCTTCGACAATCGCGGTTTTACCCACACCCGGTTCACCAATAAGCACAGGATTATTTTTGGTACGACGACTTAGCACTTGCATAACACGGCGGATTTCGTCATCCCGCCCAATGACAGGGTCGAGTTTTCCACTGCGCGCGACTTGTGTTAGGTCACGGGTGTATTTTTCTAAGGCCTGAAATTTTGCTTCCGGATTTTGATCGGTCACCCGATGCGAACCTCTAATTTCTGATAAAACTTTGAGTAAAGAATCTTTGCTAATGCCCGCCGAACTCAAAATCTCATAAGCCTTACTCGCTTTGACTTCTAAAAGAGAAAGCAAGAGATGTTCGGTGCTGACAAACTCATCCTTGAGTTGGCTGGCCTGATCATGGGCCTTGTCTAAAACTTTTTTAAATTGAGGCGAAGGGTATTCACCGTGTGAACCACTGACTTTAGGAAAAGACTCTACCGCTTGCAAAGTTTGCTCTAATATATTTTGTGGATCGGCTCCATGCTTTTGTAAAATCGCTTTGACCAAACCCTCTTCTTGATCCAATAAACTCAAAAGCAAATGTGCAGGTTCAATTTGCTGATTACCATATTCGCTGGCTTTGTGTTGGGCTTCTAAAACCGCCTCTTGGGCTTTTACGGTAAATTTATCAAATCTCATAGAACCTCCTTTCTATTATAGATAAGTACGCTCATGCAGTAGGTCAAGGGTGACATCAGTTTTTAAGTACTCTTAAGTGGCAGGGTTTTTTGATAAAAATATTTATTTAATTATCAGTTCAATCAAAATTAATTTACTTACTTTCTTTTTGCGTGGCCAAAAAGAAAGTAACAAAGAAAAAAGCCACCCCCGAATAAAACACCTAAATCCTCATTCACTCTAGCCTAAACCCGCAAACTCCCCCAATTTCATCGGGGTCAAACAATGCGGGTTTTTAAGGCTTCGTTCATTTCGGATTTTACGGCATTTTTTCGATGGGGACAATCTTCCCCGGAGGGTGATTAGGAGTACTCCCTCTTGAGACGAAGAGGGAGACAGAGGGAGTTTGAATAAACTGTAGGGGCTCTAAGCCGCGCTCATTTGTCTTAATTTTAATCACAAAACGCTATCGCTAGCTTCATTAAAGCATGCTAAAATAAGAGAATGAGCCAAGCCCATCTCATTTTTTTGGAAAATTCGCAAAAGAGATACATCGAAAAAAAACGTCTAGAAATTAGGCTACACCCTTCAGCATCAGAAAGCGAATATTATGTTTCCAATTATTCTCTAAAAGTTCTCAAAGAAAAGCAGCTTCCCTATAAAAAAATTCAAACAATCACTCAAAAAGAGAGCTCGGTGGAGGTTAACTTTCCTTCGAGGTCATTTCTATTTGATCCCCCCTCTCAGGAGGCCGTCGAAGAAGTCATCACTTATGCTATTTCAAAATTTTCCAATCAAAATAAAATTCAAGTTCTTTATATGGGGCGTCGTACCGAAAGTTCAGAAAAGGATGTGATCAAATTAGACCGCCCTGGAGGCCGACGTTCCTATCAATGGATCATCAATCGCTCACCCAAGAAGGTAAAAGACATTCGCAAGATGTTTCCTAACATCTGCCAATTGATAAAAAGCCGACGTACCAAAGTGATTGTCTCATTAGGAGCCGGAGGGATTCGCCTATTTGCTCACCCTTCGATTTTTAAATTTATTGATTTATTAGAACTAAGAGACCACATTGACGAAATCTGGGGAAGCAGCGGTGGAGCCATTGCTGGCATGCCTTATGCCATGGGAGTCAACCCCTCACAAATCGAGGAGGAAGGCTATCATCTTTACAATGACCGTTATTCCTTTCGTCTCAGCCCCAGCAAACTGGATGTCATTAAAAATTTGATTTCAGATACCTTTATGACTTCTTCAGAATATTTTATCCAAGGTCTCCTGGATGTACAAAGTGCCTTAAAGGAATTGATTGGCAAATACTTGACTCAGCCTTCACAAAAAACCATTCCTTTTTTTTGTATGGCATACAATCTCACAACGCGAAGAAGCGAAGTCTTAACACCAGAACACATCGACACCCAACACTACTTGACTCCGATTTTTCAGGCAGATCCACTCGACGCGGTCATCGCTTCTTCATCTATTCCAATTTTATATGTTCCTAAAAAAATTCAACGAGGAGATACTGAGCACCATTATATTGATGGTGGCACCAGCGAAGAAAACCCCTTG
>JAUHYS010000169.1 GCA_030426445.1 bacterium | reverse complement strand
AATATGATTAATATTAAAAGGAATTTTTTCCTTACCCGCAAGACTACTATTATGACCTAAAAATTGATAGAGAGCTTTCACCAATTTATCTTTGGAAACACCCTGTGTTTTTACAGTAGAATCAATAACCTCATTCCACATTATGTCCCAGTTAAGTTGATCCACCCTTAACTGACGCCCTTGTTCCTTGGCCTGGTTAATCAACGCATTAATCACAGGAACCTTACTTTTACTAAATTGTTTAACTAAAATAGCCCCATAATAAGCTTCTTCTTCACGAGGGCTTTGTTGAATCGCAACACGAACAGTCTCAGGACTAGAAGTTCGATAAGGCGTGGCTTCTTTTTTAGGAATCTTCAATTCATCGGCAATACGGTCCATGAATTGTTTTTCAAAAATCTCAAAGCTTTTTTTTCCTGTGCGTCTTTCATACTCTTTGAGATAGTCTTCCCCTTCGATAAAGAAAATAGTCGAAGCCGAATTAGCTGCAATCGCTAGCTCTAATTCTGGATGACTTTGATAAAGCCCTGCATAATTATCCGAACACCGATGTAGCCCTTCCAAAGCAAAACCTTGGCCTAAGTTTGGGTTATTGTGAGGTTTAAGAGCAAACATATTTTCAGGACAATTTTTGGACCCTTGCTTAAAGTAATAACTACCCGATGAAACACCTGGGTTTTGCGATTCGAATTTTTTAGCTAAATCCGAAAAATAAATTTTATTGGCATGTGTTAGATATTGCTTGATTCCTGATCTGGAAAGATCGCTGAGTTGACCAAACTTACTTTCAACATAAGATCTTTCTTCTCCACTCAAATTCCCATCAAACTTCACTTGACCCTTTTGACCACGCGTCGCACCCACATAATCTAAAACAGCTGCTACTTTTTCCTTTTTATCAAATTTTTCATACTCCACTAAACATTGTCGGTTGTACTGTGTTGATACACTCATTTCTTGTCTCCTCTTTTGTGATAAACCCCACCCATCAAGGAGACAGTGTACCTGTCTCTAAAACAATAAACAAGAGCGTATGATTTGTTTAGATAGAAAACGTTTTCTACGAGAAAACAGTATAAATAGCTCTCACCAGATCACTTTAAACTTTCTTCAAAGTCCCTAAGCACAGCCATAATTTTTTTATCTTCTTTGGAAATACGTTTTTTCGAAAAATTTGGATTGATTTTGTAGGCGAGCACTCTCTTAAGTAAATGATTCATTTCTGGGTCGTCAAAAGACTTTCCGTATTTGGCCTCCACAAGCTGCCGCACTAAACGCACCGATTTAGCATCGTAGTGATTTCGTTTGGCAATACGGATCCAATTTTGGGCTTCACGAACGGTGTTAAAAGAAGGCACTTTTTCCGCTTCACCTCCAAAAGCTGGAACAAGTTTGATATAAGATAAAAGAATTTCTTCTTGAGGCACAAAGTTTTTAAAATGCCAACTTACCTTTCTATCTTTCACCTGGTAACCCTGAGGTTGAAAAAACATCAGATGAGGAAAAACTTGAGGAGGCAAATCGATCGTAATCTTGGCTTCTTTAATCGGGCCCTGCCATGACAGACCGGTCGTTACGATGTAATGGATCAAACTGGGAATCCCTTCATTAAAATTATTTTCCTGAGGTTTAAACTTTTTTTGAGGGTCCCAAAACAAGGCCTTTGCATCCACCATGCCAAATTGCGGATTTGAGTTTTTATGGATCAAATCAGAAAAAGGACCATTGGTATCAATGCCTCCAAACTGATATTGGTTTTTAACGGTAATAACTTCACTCGGTTTAAACTTGACTTTCCAAGTGTAGCTCGCTCCATAATGAATATTCTTACCTCCAGGCAAAGTCACTTTGTTGTTCGAATCATTTGCAACCACTTTTTTGTGAACGGGTTGAACGACTTTGCCCTTAACCCAAACTTTAAAATCTTTAATGGCCCAAGGGTGATCGACAGAGGCATCTCCAAAAGTAGGCCAATCGGGAAAGCCCATTTGAATTTCGATTTCCCGATTTGTTAAGTTTTTAAATTGAAACACGCAATCCGCTTGCCACTCATGGGGAAATTGATTCTGATAACTAATATTGATATCTTCACGTAGCATCTGAACGCGAGCTTCCTTTGTCATATAAACGGTGGCCCCATCTCCAAAATAGGAGGCATCATTGGCAAAAGCAATAGAAGGGCCCCAACTAACAGTGATTAAACAAAAAAGATAAAAAGATTTTTTAAATTAAAAAAAACAACACGCTTCATATGATTTCCTTCTTTAAAACAGCGAAAGCCTTGGCCATTCTATTTTTTCCTACTCCAGTTCTTACTTAGTTTTTTATATTATGATAGATAAAATCTATCTTTAAGATACTTTTATCAAAGCAAGCCTATAAAAATTTACCATATAACTTTCACGCGATATTTTTTAAACACAGGGTCGACTGTAATAATAGGCAATTTTTTAATCTGACAAACAGCAATCAACATGCGATCAAAAGGATCGCGATGGGGACCCGATAATGAACCCGCTAATAAGGCATGTTCTGTTGAAAGATTTAAAGGCTCAAAACCGGATTTTCTAATATAATCCGAAAACTTTTTTACAACATCACCCGCTTGAGGGAGTTTTCCTAAACGATGTTTGGTACTGATTTCCCAAGCCGATGCACTGCTAACCCAAATACGATAATCTGGATTGGCAATAACTTTTCTGGCAGCTTTAGAAAGTTGAGGGTCATCAAATAGCCACCATAATAAGGCATGCGTATCTAAAAGCGCTTCTTTTATTGCTGCCATGCTTCGAGCTCTTCGTCGGGTAAGGGGTCAAAAAAATCTTGTGTGACTTGACCCTTGGCCAAACCAGGTTGACGTTGCTTTTTCTTATATGGGACTAAACGCGCAACAGGGTGCCCTGCTTTGGCGATCACAATTTCTTTGCCTGACATCACAACTTCAAGTAATTTTGAAAGATGAGTTTTAGCTTCATGAATATTAATCATTTCTCTTGCCATTTTTTCATATTATCTGACTTAGTTTACTAAGTCTAGTTTATTTTATTAGAGAGATCCATGCTTGGCTTGAACTGCTTCGACAAGTAGCTGTCGAAGAACTGCTGCTTTTGAGTTTTAAATACCTTAAAGCAAATTGGCTGCCTTTGCATGTAGTTTCAACCCTAATGCAGTCATCACTTTGAGTATGGTATCCAATGTAGGGACTCGTTCACCGGACAATGCCTTGTATAAGCTTTCGCGAGATAAGCCCGTATCGCGAGCTACTTGTGTCATACCTCGAGCTCGGGCAATGTCTCCTAAAGCTTTGGCAATAAAAGTGGCATCGCCATGGCTTTCCTCAATGCAGGCTTCTAAGTAAGCCGCCATTTCCTCGGGGGTTCGGAGATGTTCCGAAACATCGTAACGAGTTGTTTTAGTTTTTTTCATCATACACTCCTAAAGACTATTCGCCAGACGCAAAGCCACACACGGGCTCGCACTTGAATATCGCGTAATTTATCCAACCACTTAGCAAAAACATCTGTTTTACGAATTTCTATCACGAAAATATTGTAGCCTTAAGGCTACACCTTGTCAAGCAGAGGAAGACATGTAATCCCTGTTTGGCTTGAACTGCTAGACTGTATCGAAGAATGATTAAGAAGTGAGTTAAGCTTTAGAGAGGGGTTTTGAAGTTACAAGTTCAATAAAGTCTCGAGATTTTACTACCTTGATTCCCATATAATTTTCAACTCGTAACACGGCTTTATCGCCTGATACGATGTAGGGTGCCTCTAAGGCAACAGCGCACTCAAAAAGTTGATTATCTTTGGGATCCTCGGGAACCAAACTGAGTGGTGGGGTTTTTGCTGAATAAAGGGTAAAGTGTCCTTTTGAAAACAAATCAAAAATTTCTTTAAGTTCTCGGCTGCCTGCTAGACCAAGCCTTTCCAGTACTAAGCGGTATTCCTCACAAACATCTTTGGAAAGGCATAAAGTCACTTGACCCTGCTTCCATAAGTCGATGATCTCTTTGGGGGGACCTTTTCCTAAGAAAGAAGAAATAAATACATTGGTGTCTAAAACAACTTTCACGAATGAGAAGACCTAACTTTTCGGATAGCTTGACGAATATCTTTGGAACGAATAGATCGTTTTTTAAATTTCTTTTCAACCCGTCCCCATAAGTCATCAATATAAGCCCCCATATCTCGGTTTTGAACGTAGTCTTCTACAAGATTACGTAGAACTTGAGAGGCATTTTTACCCTCTGAATAGGTTATTTTTTGAAATTTTTCTTTGAGGCTTGGGTCAATACGAAGAATAATTGTAGAGGACATAAAAAACTCCTTGATATATTGTATACACAATATAACTATTTATGGCAATGGAATTTCTTAACTTTGGCAAGACCGCTAAACATGTGATCCCTGTTTAGCTTGAACTGCTTCGACAAGCAGCTGTCGAAGAACTGCTGCTTTTGAATTTGCCTGAAGTTTGGCAAGGCCTTCGATTTCTTGATTGAGCCAAGCGGGAATCGTAAAAGGCGGTAACTTGATCAATTGGCTAAGACCAGATGTTTTGGTGGCTTTTGAAAAGTCGATGCTAATTTTTCCTTTATCAAATGCTCGGTCAAATGCCTCGAGCTTTTGCGATTTTTTCTTCCTCACGACGTGACCTCCTTACTGAAATAATTCGTACCGATTGAGAACTCATAGTAAAAATACCCGTATAATATTTTTTTTGAAATTAGCCTGACTCTTTTTTGGATCCCACGAATACATATCAATTCTATATCAAATTGATATAAAAATTCAATAACTACTTTTTGGACTTACCCTGAAGTTTGGCTTCAAAAATTGAACAAATAATGAATTTCTCGTAGGGGCGAAAGATTTTTCGCCCGAAAAAAAAGCCCCATCAAAGATGGAGCTCGGGTGTTAAGACAAAAATTTAGAACCTATTAATTTCCTGGAGCATATCCAAAGACTTGCCTCCATAAAGAAGAATGTTCAGTGGTATTTGCGCTTGCATATTTAATATCTTCTCGGTGAGGCATGAGGTCTCTACCCGCCGACTCACCGATACTCTCTTCAAGTTGACTACGCATAAGGCTCTGTCGACCTGTACTGCTATAACGGTTTTTCAAGGCAGTATCCATGGCACTATCAATCCCAGATAATCTAATATTGCTCTTGCCTTTAAATTGTCCATGCAGTTGATTGATTATTTCTAAAGTCCCTTGACAGTTTGTTAGCTCTGCCGAGCTTAAACCACCTTGGTTAATACGGCTTTCTAACCTATTTC
>JAUHYS010000168.1 GCA_030426445.1 bacterium | reverse complement strand
CCGTCTCCCAAAGAAAAAGAAACATCGTAGGCCTTCATGATCTCGCAGATTTCTTCGAAATGCGTATACAAAAAGTTTTCTTGATGATGCGCCAAACACCACTTTGCCATGATGGAACCACCCCGTGACACAATGCCTGTCAGTCGTTTGGCAGTCAGCGGGACGTAGGCCAAACGCACCCCCGCGTGGATGGTAAAATAATCCACGCCTTGTTCGGCTTGCTCAATCAAGGTGTCTTTAAAGATTTCCCAGTTTAGTTCTTCGGGCTGCCCATTGACTTTTTCTAGAGCTTGATAGATCGGCACCGTACCAATAGGAACAGGTGCGTTGCGCAAGATCCATTCTCGCGTCTCATGAATATTTTTTCCGGTCGATAAATCCATTAACGTATCTGTTCCCCAGCGGATGCTCCACACCAACTTTTCGACCTCTTCAAAGATGCTAGAACTGACAGCAGAGTTGCCAATATTGGCATTGACCTTGACCAAAAAATTGCGACCGATGATCATGGGCTCAAGTTCGGGGTGGTTGATGTTGGCCGGAATAATCGCACGGCCACGGGCGACTTCATCACGGACAAATTCTGGAGTAATTTTTTGGGGAATCGCCGCGCCAAAAGAGTTTCCCGCTGATTGCTCGCGAAGTTTCTCCGAGTAGAGTTCCAGCCTTTGGTTTTCGCGAATGGCGATGAATTCCATCTCGGGCGTGATCATGCCGCGTTTGGCATAATGCATTTGCGTGACATTTTTACCGGCTTTGGCCCGACGGGGTTGACGTTTGATATGCTCAAAACGCAAGCTGGCGAGATTTTCGTCATGGAGACGTTTTTGAGAGTAATCCGAGCTAAGATGTTCTAACACCTCACTGTCCTTGCGTTGTTCGATCCAATCTTTTCGCAGCTCTGGCAGGCCTTGGCGAATATCGATGTTTGCATTGGGATCGGTGTAGGGGCCAGAACTATCGTAAACGTAAATGCTTTCGTTGTCTTGAGTTTTGCCATCGATTCGAGAAGGGGAAGTTGTGATCTCCCGCATCGGAACCTGAATACTGGGATGGCTTCCCTCGACGTAAATTTTTTTGGAATGGGGAAAGCCTTTGACAGAACTTTGATCAAGATCTTCAATTTGTTCTAAAAAATTTTTGGGTAAACTTGTCATGGTTGAATCACTCCCTCCATCGGGCTGGAGGCATTGGCATAAAGTTTTTTGGCAATGCGACCGGCTTCAAAACCATTGCGTCCGGCCTCCACGGCTTGACGCATGGCTAGGGCCATTTTCACCGGGTCATTGGCACCGGCAATGGCGGTGTTCATTAACAGGGCACTACAACCTAACTCCATGGCACGAGCCGCATCGCTCGGACACCCCACGCCCGCATCCACAATAACCGGTACCGAAACCTGTTCCAAAATAATTTTGAGATTGTAAGGGTTGCGAATGCCCAAGCCCGATCCTATCGGCGCGGCCAAAGGCATGACGGCCTGGCAGCCGATGGCTTCGAGTTTTTGGCAGGCCACGGGGTCATCCAAAACATAGGGCAAGACCACAAAGCCTTCGTCGATAAGGATTTTAGCGGCCTCAAGTGTGGCTGCCACATCTGGAAAAAGCGTTTTGGGGTCACCAATGACCTCCAATTTGATCCAGTTGGTTTTTAAGGCCTCGCGAGCAAGCTGAGCGGTTTGGACGGCCTCTTTTACGGTAAAGCAAGCGGCGGTGTTGGGGAGTAGCGCAATTTTGTCCTGGTTAATATAGCTAAGCATGGACTCCTGGGGTGGGGCCTTTAAATCAATACGACGGATGGCCACGGTGACCATTTGCGTACCACTGACTTCATGGGCCTCCTGCATCATGGTGTTGGAAGAATATTTGCCCGTACCCAAAATGAGTCGGGAGTGAAAGGTTTTGTTTGAGATTTGAAGTTTTTGATTTTGCATTTTTTAAATTTTGCTTTTTTAATTGTTTACAAAAAAAGTTTTTATTTTAAAGTTTCCATTTTCGTGGAAATAATGGAAATTTTTCTTCTTTAATATCAATAAGTTAAATTGCATGAACGGTTTATTTTATTGCCTATTTTTTAAGCATAATTATTTTTTCAGCCTCCGCCCACCGCATGAAAAATTTCGATTTGGTCACCCGGTTTTAAGAAAGTTGTTTTCAATTGAGAGCGTACGATGACCTCTAAATTTTTGGCAATGGCAACCTGTTGCGGATTAATTTTTAACTCGCTTACCAAGTCTTGTAAACTCCAATCTTGGGGAAGCCACTGGGATTCTCCATTAATTTGAATTTCAATTTTATGCAGCTTATCCATATTTTTTGAGGGCTTCATTTTGTTGAAGCGAAATTTCAACGGAATCACCTATCTTCCAGAAATGAACTTTGCCCGCATAGGCGTGTTTTTTAGCTGCCTCTTTCAGTTGATGAATGGCAGCATCTTGGGTGTCGTTGCTTGTATTGAAGGTTCCCCAGCGGATGGGCAAGGTATGTTTGGCTTGCAGGTCCTGAGCCGCGTTGAGCCACTCTTCGGGCTGGAGGGTTTTAGTGGTAAAGCTGATGCGGTTATTTTTTGTTTCTAAAGGAAGTAAAGCGATATCAATATCAAATTTTTTAGCCGCCTCTTTAAAATGATCTCCATAGGCCGTGTCTCCACTAAAGTAAATATTGCCTAAGGGAGATTCGATTAAAAAGGCACAAGCTCCCCGTTGCCGAAGGGGCAATAATCGAAAACTACTTTTTTTAACGGGCAGGGCATGAATCTGATGACCAAAGATCGAGTGATGTCCGTTTTTAGAAATTTCGGTGACTGGATTAGGAAGAAATTTCTTTAAGATACTGCCGACACCTTTAGGGGCTAAAAGAGAAGTATGCGTACTAAAATACTTATAGCTAAAAATATCCAAGTGGTCATAGCAAGCATTGGAAACCAATATCGCCGAGAGGTCCACAAGTTTTTCGGGAGCCATGCCTGGGGCGGCAAGCCGTTTTCCTTGGAACATCACCCGTTCCGAAAAGTTGGGGTCTGTTAAAAAGACCTGGTTGCCACATCGAATGAATACTGTGCTGTGGCCAATATAATTCAGTTGTATGTTATTTTCTGTCATAGATTTTTTCTAGAGCTAAAAAATAAGCCTTATTTTTTAGTTGGCATCCTTTCTGAATATTTCTATTCCCTTTAAACATGAAAAGCCAGCATTTATCAAATCAATTTCGCCCAAGTTCTGCCTGGGTGGATTTATCCGCGATACAGCATAACTTTAAGATCGCTCAGCAATGTGCGGGGGCAGAGGTCAAACTCATGCCTGTTGTCAAAGCCAATGCCTATGGGCATGGCTCGGTCCCTGTTGCACAATGTTTACAAAAAAGTGGCGCGGATGTCTTATGTGTTGCTACCCCTGAAGAGGGTATTCAACTCCGTGAGGCCGGGATTCATATTCCTATTTTACTATTGGCTGGCCCTTATGGCGCAAAGGGCGAAGTGTTGCGACACTATCAATTGACTCCTTGTATTTTTAATGAAGCACAGGTTTATTTTTTAGAAAACTCTTTAAAAGCTCCTCTTGTTTGTCATCTTAAGGTCGACACGGGCATGCATCGCTTAGGTGTTTTGCCAAGTGAACTCAAAAAAATGTTAAGGCTTTTTCAGGATACTCAAAAAATAAAAAAACTCAAACTAGGGGGAGTATTAAGCCATTTGGCTCAGGCCGATGAAAGCTTAAAAGGCCCGACGCAAGAACAGTTTGACCTTTTTACCAAGCTAGAAAAGCAAATTAAAAAGTCATTTCCCCATCTTCAACACTATCATTTGGCGAACAGTGCCGCTCTGCTGACTCAAAAACTGGGCCCTTGCAATGCCGCCCGGCCAGGTATCATGCTCTATGGGGCATCCCCTGCTAAAAAATTTAAAAAAGGAAAAGAACTTCTACCCGTGATGCATTTTAAAACTGAGATCATTAGTTTAAAAACAATCGACGTGGGTGAAGCAGTGAGTTACGGTGCGACATGGCAGGCAAAAAGAAAGAGCCGCATTGCGGTTTTGCCCGTCGGCTATGCGGACGGTTACCGGCGGCATCTAAGTAATCGCGGTGAGGTTTTATTGCATGGCAGGCGTGCACCGGTTGTGGGCAGAGTTTGTATGGACTTAACTATGATTGATGTGACAGACATTAAAAAAGTAAAATTAGGGGATTCCGTAACACTTTGGGGTCCAGGGCTTCCGGTTGAAGGAGTCGCAAAAAGCATGGGCACGATTTCTTATGAATTACTATGTGGAGTGAGTGCCAGGGTTCCAAGGCTTTATAAAAATGAGGATTGCGTAGCCCCCCTTCTCTGATAAATCGGGACAAGTTTTGAGACGAAGAGGGGGACAGGGGGTGTTGGATAAAAGCAGTAAGAAAATTACTCTAGGTCAGTAGTGAAAAAATCCGCACTACTTGGAGAAGTCCCTGAAGGTCCAACATCGGGTATATCGATATCTAGATTTTGATCAAAGACGGCTGAGACAGAAACATTAGGTGTTTTGTAAGCAGCAAGATCAACCTTAAGGGTATTTTCAAAAGCCATGACAGGGTAGCGTTTGACAGCGTCTTTCATATAATCCAGCCAAATCGGTGCAGCGGTGTTGCCGCCTTCGCGGCCTCGACCTAGAGAGCGGCGTTTTTCTCCAAAGCCTACCCAGACGCCCGTGACTAAGTTAGGGGTGAATCCAATAAACCAGGCATCGGTGTTATCGTTAGTGGTTCCGGTTTTTCCTGCGGCTTCTTGACCTAAAGCGTTAGCGCGTCGTCCTGTTCCTCTTAAAATTCCTACCATGGTGGTTGCAGTAAGGGGACTGACTGTGTATCCTTCGGGAATATAAGCACCGAAGAGTCTTTTCTTTTCATGCTCTTCTAATAAGAGCCCATCTTGCTTGATAAACTCTTGACCTTCAGAAAAAAGTTGATCGTTATAACCCATTTCTTCCCAATCTTTATAAGTCTTGGGTGTAGGGGGGTTGAATAAAGAAGTGTTATTGTCTAAATTTGCTGTCTTATTTACAGAATCTGAAGCATTTGGTTTTTCTTTATTTTGATCCTTATCTTGATTTACTTTCTTTACTTCTTTCCATTTGATGAAATGGTTCGCATTTAATTAAATAAACTATAAAAATCAATATTATAATAAAAATGATTAAAAAAATACGTTTAATCATCATTATAAGCCAGTCACTACTTTACGAATCTTTGTTAGGTTGGTTAATAAGCCTTCAAGATTATCTAAATGTAACATGTTTGCTCCGTCACTTTTAGCATTAGCAG